>JAAZHF010000077.1 GCA_012510865.1 Gammaproteobacteria bacterium | reverse complement strand
GTGTGGCCCTTCTGGCGGCCGAAGCCCTTCACCTCGGTCACGGTGATCCCGGCCACGCCGGCCTCCGAGAGCGCCTCGCGCACGGCGTCGAGCTTGAACGGCTTGATGATCGCCATGATCAGCTTCATCACGCGGCCTCCGCTTGCAGTGCGCGCAGCATAGCGCGGCCCGGCACGGGCGACGGGCTTTTCCCACCCGGCCGCGCGCGGCGGGCCGATGGCGCCCGGCCCGCGCGACGGCCACGCTGACTTCACTACCGGAGGACACCCCCATGATCGACCTCGGCCACATCGACGACCTCGCCCGCCGCCTCAGCAGCCTGGTGCCCCCCGGCCTGCGCGAGGGCCGCGAAGAACTCCAGGAGAACTTCATGTCGGTGCTCCAGGCCGGGCTGGCGCGCCTGGACCTGGTGACCCGCGAGGAGTTCGACGTGCAGCAGGCGGTGCTGCTGCGCACGCGCGAGAAGCTGGAGGCGCTGCAGGCGCAGGTGGCCCAGCTCGAGGCCCAGCTCGCCGGCGCCGGCAGCGGCAGCGATGCCGCGGCGCCGCCGGCACCGCAGCAGCCCCACTAGGCCATCCCATGGCGGGGCTCGCGATCGTGCACGGCCGTGCACGCGCCGGCGTGCGCGCGCCCGAGGTCACGGTCGAGGTCTACATGAGCGGCGGACTGCCGCGGATGTCGATGGTCGGGCTTCCGCAGGCCGCGGTCCGCGAGTCCAAGGACCGCGTGCGGGCGGCCATCCGCTGCGCGCAGTTCGAGTTCCCGCCGCGCGTCACCACGGTGAACCTGGCCCCGGCCGACCTGCCCAAGGGCGGTGGCCGCTTCGACCTGCCGATCGCGCTGGGCATCCTCGCCGCGAGCGGGCAGCTCGAGCGCACCGCGCTGGCCGGCCACGAATTCCTCGGCGAACTCGGCCTGGCCGGCGAACTGCGCGCGGTGGACGGCGTCCTGCCGGCGGCGCTGGCCTGCGGCGAAGCCGGGCGCGTGCTGGTGGTGCCGGCCGCGAACGGCGCCGAGGCCGCGCTGGCCCGCGATGTCGACGTGCGTGTCGCGCGCACCCTGTCCGAAGTCTGCGCCCACGTGTCCGGGCAGCGGCCGCTGCCGCGCGCGGCGGCCGATCCCGAGGCCGGGCCCGCACCGGGCGCGCCCGACCTGGCCGACGTCCGCGGCCAGCTGCGCGCACGTCGCGCGCTCGAGATCGCGGCCGCCGGGGGACACCATCTCCTGCTCAGCGGGAGCCCGGGCTGCGGCAAGACCCTGCTTGCCTCGCGCCTGCCCGGCATCCTGCCCGAGGCCAGCGAGGCCGAAGCCCTGGAGACCGCGGCGATCGCTTCGATCAGCGGGCGCGGCATCGACCCCGCGCGCTGGCGGCAGCGGCCGTTCCGCGCACCGCACCACACCGCCAGCGCGATCGCCCTGGCCGGCGGGGGCGGCGAGCCGCGCCCGGGCGAGATCTCGCTTGCCCACAACGGCATCCTGTTCCTGGACGAGCTGCCCGAGTGGAGCCGCCACGTGCTCGAGGTCCTGCGCGAGCCGCTCGAAGCCGGCACCGTGACCGTCTCGCGCGCCGCCCGCCAGGCCCAGTTCCCGGCGCGGTTCCAGCTGGTCGCGGCCATGAATCCCTGTCCCTGCGGCTGGGCCGGGGATCCCTCCGGCCGCTGCCAGTGCAGCGCCGACGCCGTGCAGCGCTACCGCATGCGCGTTTCGGGCCCGCTGCTCGACCGCATCGACCTGCACGTCGACGTACCGCGGGTCGCGCCCGCCGAACTCAGGCCCGATGCCCAGCCCGGCGAGCCCAGCGCCGCGGTCCGCGCCCGGGTCGAGGCCGCGCGCGAACGCCAGCAGGCCCGCGCCGGCGTGCTCAACGCCCACCTCGACCAGGCCGACACCGCCCTGCACTGCCGCCTCGGCGCGGGCGACCAGGCGCTGCTCGAGCGCGCGATCGACGGCCTGCAGCTGTCGGCGCGCGCGATGCATCGCATCCTCCGTGTGGCCCGGACCATCGCCGACCTCGACGACAGCGGCGGGATCCGCAGCGCGCACCTCGCGGAAGCGCTGGGCTATCGCGGCGTCGATCCGCGCGGGCAGGCCATGACGGCCTGAGCCACGCCCGCGTCGCCAGGCGACCTGCACGCGGCTTGCAGTGAGTCCCAAATGGGACTATTATCTGTTTAAAGTCCAGACGAGGACGAGCAGCCATGGCCCAGCCCCGCATCTCCGACGCACCTGCCCGACGCGACCTGTCGGCGCCGGCCCTGCGCGCCTTCTTCAACATCACCGCCCGCTGGGGCCTGGGCAACGAGCAGGAACGCGTGCTGCTGGGCAGCCCCGGCCGCTCCACCTTCTACCGCTGGAAGCGCGACCTCTCGGGCCAGCTTCCGCACGACGTGCTCGAACGCATCAGCTACGTGCTGGGCATCTACAAGGCGCTGCACCTGATCTTCGGCAACGACCGCCAGGCCGACGACTGGGTGGGCCGCGCCAACGCGGCGCCGCCGTTCGGCGGAGGCTCGGCTTTGGAGCGGATGCTCGGCGGCCAGGTGGCCGACCTGTTCGTGGTCCGCCAGTACCTGGACGCGCAGCGGGGCTGGAGCTGATGACGCCCCCGGGCACCGCCCGGGTCCGCTTCCGCCCGGCCTACCGGGTGGTGTCCAGCCGCTTCCCGCCGGTGGGCGTGTTCGATGCGATCGCCGATCCGGCCGACATCCCGGCCCTGCACGAGCTGGAATCGATGACCAACCCGCGCATGCGCGAGGAGCTCGGCGCGATCGCGCTGGTCCCGCCCGGGCGGCGGATTTCCGGCCCCGGGACCACCCCGATCATGGCCTCCTTCACCCACCTGAACCCGGAAGGCTCGCGCTTCACGCCGGGCTGGTACGGCGTCTACTACTGCGCGCGCGAGCAGTCGACGGCGGTCGCCGAAACGGTGTTCCACAAGTCGCGCTTCCTCCGCGCCACCCGCGAGCCGGCCTGCGTGCTCGACATGCGCTGCTACCTCGGCGACGTCGACGGCCGCTTCCACGACATCCGCGGCGGCTGGCCGGAGCTGCACGATCCCGACAGCTACGTCGCGAGCCAGCGCTTCGCGGTCGAGCTGCGCCAGGCCGGCAGCAACGGCATCGTCTACGACAGCGTGCGCGCGCCCGGCGGCACCTGCCTGGCGGCCTTCCATCCGGACGTGCTGGAGCCGGTGCGGCAGGGCCCGCACCTGCAGTACCACTGGGACGGCGAGAAGGTCTCGCACGTCACCGAAGCGCGGGTCCTCCGGTTCTGAACCCGGACGCCGCGCCTGCCGTCGCCGTGGCGATCAGGCCACGGCCTTCGCCTGGAACTGCTCCTCCTCGGTCGAGCCCGCCAATGCCGTGGTCGACGACTGCCCCTGCTGGATCGCCTGGGTCACGGCGTCGAAATAGCCGGTGCCGACCTCGCGCTGGTGCTTGACCGCGGTGAAGCCCCTGTCGGCCGCCGCGAACTCCGCTTCCTGCAGCTCCACGAACGCGCTCATCTGCCGCCGCGCGTAGCCGTGCGCGAGGTGGAACATCGAGTAGTTCAGCGCGTGGAACCCGGCGAGGGTGATGAACTGGAACCGGTACCCGTAGGTCGCGATCTCGTCCTGGAACCTGGAGATCGTGGCGTCGTCGAGGTTCTTCTTCCAGTTGAAGCTCGGCGAGCAGTTGTAGGCCAGCATCTTGCCCGGGTACTTCTCGTGGATCGCCTCGGCGAACGCGCGCGCGAAACCGAGGTCGGGCTTGCCGGTCTCGCACCACACGAGATCCGCGTACGGAGCGTAGGCGAGGCCGCGGCTGATCGCCTGGTCCAGCCCGCTGCGGGTCTTGTAGAAGCCTTCGACGGTGCGCTGGCCGGTGGTGAACGGGCGGTCGTTGTCGTCGATGTCGGAGGTCAGCAAGTCCGCGGCCTCGGCGTCGGTTCGCGCGACCAGCAGCGTCGGCACCCCGCAGACGTCGGCCGCCAGGCGCGCGGCGTTGAGCTTCTCCACCGCTTCGCGCGTGGGCACCAGCACCTTGCCGCCCATGTGCCCGCACTTCTTGACGCTCGCCAGCTGGTCCTCGAAGTGCACGCCGGCCGCGCCCGCCTCGATCATCGCCTTCATGAGCTCGAAGGCGTTGAGCACGCCCCCGAAGCCGGCCTCGGCGTCGGCCACGATGGGCTGCAGGAAGTCGATCGAGTCGTCCCCTTCGGCATGCTGCAGCTGGTCGGCGCGCAGCAGCGCGTTGTTGATCCGCTTCACCACCTGCGGCACCGAGTTCGCCGGGTACAGGGACTGGTCGGGATACATCTCGCCGGCGAGGTTGGCGTCGGCGGCCACCTGCCAGCCGGAGAGGTAGATCGCCTTCAGTCCGGCCTTGACCTGCTGCATGGCCTGGTTCCCGGTCAGCGCGCCCAGCGCGTTGACGTACGGACGCTCGTGCAGCGAGGCCCACAGTTTCTCCGCCCCCAGCCGCGCGAGCGAGTGCTCGACGTGGACCGTGCCGCGCAGGCGCACCACGTCGTCGGCGGTGTAGTCGCGGGTAATGCCGGCCCAGCGCGGGCTGGTCTTCCATTCCTGGCTGATCTGCTCAGTGGTCTTCAGCGTCGTGCCCATGTCGCGAGTCCTCCGATGGAGCTGTGGTGTCGGGTGGGGTGCGGCCGGGGCCGCGGGTTGGCCGATCGTCGAGGAGCTGCCGACCGGACCGTTGCGCGCCTGCGGTCAGGGCAGGCGCTCGTAGGCCGGGACGGTCAGGAACTCCTCGAGGACGGCGCTGCGGGTCAGCGTGTCGAGCATCCCGAGCGCCTCCGGCACGTGCTCCGCGCCGGGGATCGGCCCCTGCGCGGCCAGCCGCGAAGGAAGGTTCAGCAGGGCGCGGTCGAACAGGCCGTCGTCGATCACCGTGCCGTCGTCCAGGCACACGGGTTCGCCGCCGCCGGCCGTGGCATGCAGCCACTGCCACAGCTGCGCGCGCGCGATCTCCGCGGTCGCGGCGTCCTCCATCAGCCAGTGGATCGGCACGCAGCCGTTGCCGCCGAGCCAGGCGGCGAGGTAGCGCACGCAGACCTCGACGTTGCCGTCGAACCCGGCGCGGGTGATGCTGCCGAGCGGCGGCTGGAGCAGCGCGTCGCGATCGGCAACGACGTCCGCGCGCGCGACGTGGTGCTGGTTCGGCCCGGGCATCGCGCGGTCGAAGATCTCCTTCGCGATCGGCACCAGCGCGGGGTGCGCGACACAGGTGCCGTCGTGGCCGGCGGCCGCCTCGCGCTCCTTGTCGGCACGCACCCGGGCCAGCGCGGCCCCGTTCGCCTCCGGGTCGCCGGCGATCGGGATCTGCGCCGCCATGCCGCCCATCGCGTGCACGCCGCGGCGGTGGCAGGTGCGCACCAGCAGTTCCGAGTAGGCCTTCAGGAAGGGCCGGGCCATCGTCACCTGGCCGCGCTCGGGCAGCACCCGGTCGCGGTGGGCGCGGAAGGTCTTGATGTAGGAGAAGATGTAGTCCCAGCGCCCGCAGTTCAGGCCCGCGATGCGGCCGCGCAGCGCGTGCAGGATCTCGTCCATCTCGAACACCGCCGGCAGGGTCTCGATCAGCACCGTG
>JAAZHF010000008.1 GCA_012510865.1 Gammaproteobacteria bacterium | reverse complement strand
GCTGCCGCGGCCGCCGGCCCGCGCCGCCGGGCCGCGCGCGCGCAGGCTGGCGTGGATGGTGGCGTCATCACGGCCGTCCAGCAGCTCGTCGAACAGCGCACGCTGCAGCACGCTGCGCTCAAGCCCTGGCGCCGGCCCGGCCAGCGGTTCGACGTCGTCGCCGTGCGCCTCGATCTCCACCAGCCGCAGGCCCATGCGTTCGAGCAGGCTCTCGGCCGGCTGCAGCAGGAAGCGGCGCAGCGCGCTGATGGGCAGCTCCGGCGGGGCTTCGGCATCGGCCAGCGGCTCGGCCTCGAACCACGGCGGCAGCGGCACGCGGCGGTCGGCGGCACCGGCCGCGGCCTGCTGCCAGCGCGCGTGGTAGGAAAAGCGGCGCGGCTCGTCGGCCGGGCCGAAGGCCTGCGGCGAGAACGGCTCCAGCGGGTGCCGCACCACCAGCGCCTCGGCCACCTCCCTGGCATCGCCCGCGTGCTGCGCGGCGGCGGCGTCGATCAGCTCCGACACCAGCACCGAGGGCTCGCGCCGGCTGCCGTCACGCGGGTCGGCGCCCTGCCAGCTGACGTAGAACACGTCCTGCGCGGCGGTGAACAGCTGCAGGAACAGGAAGCGGTCGTCGTCGCGGGTGGAGCGGTCGCCGGCGCGGCGGCGGCCGGTGCCGAGCTCGGCGGTGAGGCGGTTGAGGCCGGGGGCGGGATCGCGGCGCGGGAACTCGGCGTCGTTCATGCCCAGCACGCAGATCACCCGGAACGGCAGCAGGCGCATCGGCACCATGCGCGCGATGCTGACGCCGCCGGTGAGCAGCGGCGCGCGCACGTCGGCCTCGGCCAGCACCGCGCCGAAGTGCGCGCGCACGGCTTCGGCCGGCACCGGTGCGTCGAAGCCGGCCTCGCTGGCGCTGCGCGCGAACGCATCCACCAGCGTGCGCAGGCGGTCGAGCGCGCGCTGCCCGGCGGCGCTGGCCGGCGGCCGCGGCAGCAGCGCATCGAGCAGCGCCAGCAGCCGCTCGCGCCACTGCGCCGGCGGCATGGCCTCGCTCAGCACGTCTGCATGGCGCTCCAGCACGCGCAGCAGGCGCAGCAGGGTGTCGAGCGCGTCCAGCGCGCCGCCTTCCAGGTCCGGCAAGGGCGCGACGAGGTGGCCGTCGCTCGCACGCACCAGCGCGTCGCTGCCGCTGGCGTAACCGAGCAGCAGGCGGTCGAGCGCGAAGGCCCAGGTGTAGGCCTCGTCCTCCGGCGCATCGAAGCGGGTGCGATGCTGCGCATCCAGGCCCCAGCGCGCGCCCGCCTCCGACAGCCAGGCCTGCAGGCGCTCCAGCGCGGGCGCGTCGAGGCCGTTGGCCTCGGCGAGCGCCGGGCTGGCCAGCAGGTCGAGGATCTCGTGCAGGCCGAAGCGCGACACCGGCAGCGCCAGCAGGCGCAGGAACACTTCGGCCAGCGGCTCGTTGGCCAGCGGGCTGGCGTCGGCCAGCGCGTAG
Source organism: Gammaproteobacteria bacterium (assembly GCA_012510865.1). GTDB lineage: Bacteria > Pseudomonadota > Gammaproteobacteria > Xanthomonadales > Xanthomonadaceae > Luteimonas. Next base: position 3,797 of record JAAZHF010000008.1, on the reverse strand, counting down.
GGGATGGTGTCGTCCCCGCCGCGGTCGCCGAACACCGCGCCGAGGTAGGGCAGGTAGGGATCGATGTCCGGCGCCAGCACCGCGACCTCGCGCGGCTGCAGCGGCGGATCGAAGCGCTCGTCGTCGGACAGTGCGCGCAGCTGGTCGCGCAGCACCTGCAGCTCGCGCAGCCGCGTGTGGCAGGCGTGCAGCTGCAGGCTGGGATCGGTGCGGTCCACGGCCTCGCGCTTCGGGAAGCCCGGCTCGCCGCGGCGGTGGAACACGTCCGACTGCATCCGCCGCAGCAGGCTGCCCCGCAGCGGGCCGCCGCCATCGGCCGGATCGGCGTGGGCGCGCAGCTCGGCCGAGGCGTGCATCACCTCGTAGTTGCCCACCAGGCGCATGAAGTCCACGCCGGCCGCGCCCCAGGCCTGCAGCAGCCGGTTCTCGCCGCCGGCCAGCAGTGCGCCCTCGGTGGCGAGTTCGGCCTCGGGCACCGCGCGCATGCGCTGCAGGTCGCCCCAGTAGGCCTCCGAGGGCGAGGGCACGAAACAGTGCAGCGTGCCCACGCGCGCCTGCGTGGCCACCACGCGCAGCACGTCGGGCGAGACGTTGAGCGTGGCGAAGGCCGACAGCCGCGCCGGCATGCCCGCGGGCAGGGGCGCGTCGGGCGCTTCGAAGCGGTCCAGGTAGTCCTGGATGCGGCGCGCGCGGTGCACGCGGCCGCGCGCGACGTGCCGCCACAGGATCGCCTGCGGATCGTCGGGATCGGCGCCGGCCTCCCAGCGCAGCAGCCAGTCGCGGCGCCAGGCCTGGTACTTCTCGAACACCGCGGCCAGTTCGCCGGCCAGCGCCCAGGCGCGCAGCGGGTCGCCGCCGTCGACGTGCGCGGCAATCGCCGCGAGTGCCGGCAGCCCCAGCAGCGCGGGCTCGCGCAGCGCCGCGTACAGCCGCCAGTGCAGCGTCCCTGCGTCCAGCTCGCCCTCCGCGGGCCCGAGGTTGGCCGCCAGCACCTGGCCCACGAATTCACCCGGCGTGAGGAAGTCGATGTTCGCGGCCACCCCGTGCGCCGCGGCCAGCGTGGCCTGCAGCCAGCGCCGCATCGCCACCTGCGGGATCAGCACCACCTCCGGCTCGAGCAGGCGCTCCGGCGGCACCGGCGCGCGCAGCAGGTCGGCGAGGATGCCGGCCAGCGCCTCGCGCGCGTTGGAGTGGTAGAGGCGGAAGTCGCCCGGGATCCCCTGTGCCATGCCGCCATGATGCCGGAGCCCCGTCGCACCCGCCGATACCCACCCCCCGACTCTGTAGGAGCGGCTACAGCCGCGACCGCACCCCCACGATCCGCGCTGGAACGGATCATCCCGATAAGGCATTCGCGGCTGTAGCCGCTCCTACAGGGACGGATCGGCGATAATCGCGGCGCCGGCTCCGTCCGCGTTCAGCCGCCATGGACGATGCTTCGCCGGTTCTGCCTCCCGGTCCCCCGAGCCCATGCCCCACGCCGTGCAGCCCGCATCGAACGTCCCCGCCGTCCGCCTCTCCGGCGTGCGCCTGGACCGCGGTGCGCGCACGATCCTCGACGGGCTCGAACTGCAGGTGCCGCGCGGAAGCATCACCGCCATCCTCGGGCCCTCCGGCAGCGGCAAGTCGACCCTGCTGGCCGCGATCACCGGCGAGCTGGTGCCGGCCGCAGGCACGGTCGAGGTCTTCGGCCGGCCCGGGCCGCGCCGCCACCGCGAGCGGCTCGCGCTGCGCAAGGGCATCGGCGTGCTGCTGCAGGGCAACGGCCTGCTCACCGACCTCACCGCCGGCGAGAACGTGGCCCTGCCGCTACGCGCGCACACGAAGCTGCCGCCGCCGGTGATCGAGCAGCTGGTGCTGATGAAGCTGCACGCCGTCGGCCTGCGCACCGCGGTGGACCTGTATCCGCGCGAGCTCTCCGGCGGCATGGCGCGGCGCGTGGCCCTGGCCCGCGCGATCGCGCTCGATCCGCCGCTGATGCTCTACGACGAGCCGTTGACCGGGCTCGATCCGATCGCCTCGGGCGTGATCATGTCGCTCATCGCGCGCCTCAACGCCACCCTTGGCCTGACCAGCATCATCGTCAGCCACCACGTGCGCGAGACCCTGCCGATCGCCGACCAGGTGCTGGTGACCGCCAACCGCGGCATCGTCTTCACCGGCACGCCGGCCGAACTCGAGGCCAGCCCGGACCCGCTGCTGCGCCAGTTCCTGCGCGGCGAGCCCGATGGTCCCATTGCCTTCGATCCCGCGTCGGCCCAGGCCGCCCGACCCGCCGCCGCGCCCGTCTCCGCCGGAGCCCGCTGATGGCCTTCGTCTCCAGCACCCGCTCGCTCGGCCGCGCCGGCCTGTTCTCGCTGTCGGTGTTCGCGGCGTCGCGGCCGACCGCCGACTTCTTCGGCGAGCTGCTGCGCGAGATCTACAAGATCGGCGCCCGCTCGCTGCCGATCATCGCCGTCGGCGGTGCCTTCGTCGGCCTGTCCCTGACCCTGCTCGGCTACCGCGCGCTCGAGACCTACGGCGCCTCCAACCAGGTCAGCCTGCTGATCGGCCTGGGCCTGTACCGCGAGCTGGCGCCGGTGCTGACCGCGCTGCTGTTCATCGGCCGTGCCGGCTCCTCGATCGCGGCCGAACTGGCGCTGATGCGCGCGACCGACCAGATCCAGGCCCTGGGCCTGATGGCGATCGACCCGGTCGCCAAGGCGGTCGCGCCGCGCTTCTGGGCTGCGGTCATCTGCGTGCCCCTGCTGGCCGCGTTCTTCGTCAGCCTCGCGCTGGCCGCCAGCTGGTTCGAGGCGGTGCAGGTGCTGGGCGTGGAGAACGGGACCTTCTGGCAGATCATGCGCGACGCGGTCGACTTCCGCGACGACTTCCTGGTCGCGTTCCTGAAGTCGGCGGTGTTCGGCGGCACCGCCGCGCTGGTCGCGTCCTACGTCGGCTTCCACGCCGAACCGACCATCGAAGGCACCTCGGTGGCGACCACCCGCGCCGTCGTCAACGCCTCGCTGCTGGTGCTGATGTTCAACTTCGTCCTTTCCGCGCTGCTGTTCCGGTGACGTCCCCATGAATACATCCCGTGGCCCAAGGCTCGAGTTCGCCGTAGGCGCCTTCCTGCTGCTGGCGCTTGCCTCCGTGCTGGTGCTGGCGGTCGCTTCGACCAACGGCAAGTTCGGCTTCGCGCGCGACACCTACGAGCTCACCGCGCGCTTCACCAACCTGGGCCAGCTGCGCCCCAACGCGCCGGTGAAGATCGGCGGCGTGACCATCGGCCACGTGGCGGCGATCGACCTTGATCCGGTGAAGTTCGACACCATCGTCACCCTGGCGATCGACTCGCGCTTCGACGAGATCCCGATCGACACCGGCGCCCAGATCCTCACCGGCGGCCTGCTCGGCGAAAGCTACGTCGGCCTGCAGCCGGGCGGCGACCTGGAGGTGTTCCAGCCCGGCGAGGAGCTGGTCTACACCCAGCCCGCCGTCGACCTGATCCAGATGGTCGGCAAGTACATGTTCAGCGGCGGTGGCCAGGATGGTGCCGGCGCCCCCGACCCGGCCCCGGCCGGCGACGACCCCGCAAGCGTCACCCCGTCCCCCGCGGAGCCCATGCAATGACCTTCCGTCCCCTGATCCCCCTGGTGCTGGCCACGGCCGTGCTCGCCGCGGCGCCGTTCGCGGCGCAGGCGCAGTCGCAGGCCGCCGCCCCCTCCGCCGTGATGCAGGGCGAGTCGCCCAGCAAGCTGGTGCTCGACAACCGCCAGCGCGTGCTTTCGACCCTGGAGTCGCGCCGCGCGGAGTTC
>JAAZHF010000076.1 GCA_012510865.1 Gammaproteobacteria bacterium | reverse complement strand
GGTGTTCGTCGAGGGCAGCGCCGGGCAGCTGTCCCGCGACCAGGCGCTGACCATCGCGCTGGCCGTGGGCATCTCGCTGGTGGTTGCCATGACCCTGATCCCGATGCTGAGCGCGCTGAAGTCGCGCGCGCCGTTGGCATTCCCGGAGGAGGCGCCGCATCCGGAGTGGCGGCCAACCCGCCTGTGGCAGCGACCGGTCGCCTTCGTCGGCCGCTGGACCGGACGAGTGGTCCGGGGCATCGCCTTCGGCGTGGCGTGGGTGGCGTTCCGCGCCGGCAGGCTGCTTTCGGTGGTCGTCGGCAGGCCGATGGGCGCGGCGAGCCGGATCGCGATGGCGCCCTACGAGCGCGCGGAGCGCGGCTACCTGCGCCTGCTCCCCGGCGCACTTGCGCGGCCGAGGCTGGTGCTGGGGCTCGCCGCCGCGGCCTTCGCGCTGGCGATGGCGATCGTCCCCACGCTGGGCACCGACCTGATCCCGCAGCTGGCCCAGGACCGCTTCGAGATGACCATGCGGCTGCCGCCGGGCACGCCGCTGCGCGAGACCGACGCCCTCATGCGCCGGGTGCAGCAGGCGCACGCGGACGACGACGGCGTCGCCGTGCTGTTCGGCGTGAGCGGCAGCGGCACGCGGCTGGACGCGAACCCCACCGACAGCGGCGAGAACATCGGCCGGCTGTCGGTGGTGATGGAGGGCGGCGGCAGCCCCGAGGTCGAGTCGCGCCTCGCCGACGCGCTGCGCGCCTCGCTGCGCGACGAACCCGGCGCGGACGTCGACTTCAGCCGCCCCGCGCTCTTCAGTTTCTCCAGCCCGCTCGAGATCGAACTCCGCGGGCACGACCTGGACGCGCTCGCCGCCGCCGGCAACCGCCTCGCCGAGCTGCTGCGCGCCAATCCGCACTACACCGACGTGAAGTCGACGGTGGAACGCGGCGCGCCCGAGATCCGCATCGTCTTCGACCAGGAGCGCGCCGGGGCCATGGGCCTGACCACGCGCCAGATCGCCGACGCCGTGGTGACGTCGGTGCGGGGCGAGGTGGCCACGCGCTACGACTTCCGCGACCGCAAGATCGACGTGCTGGTGCGGGCGAACGAATCCGGGCGCGGCTCCGTGCAGGCGATCCGGGACCTCGTGGTCAATCCGGGCGCCGCCCGCCCGGTTCGCCTGTCCACGGTCGCCGACGTCGTCGCGACCACCGGGCCGAGCGAGATCCACCGCGCCGACCTCGGGCGGGTCGCGGTGGTGTCGGCCAACCTGCGCGGGATCGACCTGGGCGCCGCGGTCGCCGAAGTGCGCTCGCTGGTTGCCGCCAACCCGCTGGGCGCGGGCATCGGCATGCACATCGGCGGCCAGGGCGAGGAACTGGCCGAATCGATGTCCTCGCTGCTCTTCGCCTTCGGCCTGGCGATCTTCATGGTCTACCTGGTCATGGCCTCCCAGTTCGAGTCGCTGCTGCATCCCTTCGTGATCCTGTTCACCATCCCGCTGGCGATGGTCGGCGCGATCCTGGCGCTGATGCTCACCGGCAACACGATCTCGGTGGTGGTGTTCATCGGATTGATCCTGATGGTCGGCCTGGTGGTGAAGAACGCCATCATCCTGATCGACAAGGTCAACCAGCTGCGCGAGGCCGGCGTGTCCAAGCGCGAGGCCCTGGTCGAGGGCGCGCGCTCGCGCCTGCGCCCGATCGTGATGACCACGCTGTCCACGCTCTTCGGCTTCATGCCGCTGGCGCTGGCCTTCGGCGAGGGCGCCGAGGTGCGGTCGCCGATGGCGATCACGGTGATCGGCGGCCTGCTGGTGTCGACGCTCCTGACCCTGGTCGTGATCCCGGTGGTCTACGACCTGCTCGACCGCCGTGGCGACGCGTGGTACGCCGAGCGCGGCCGGCGTGCGCGCCTGGCCCAGGCCGGCGGCGACGAGGGGGAGGGGCTGCCGGCATGACGGTCGCGGAGTTCAGCCTGCGGCGGCCCGTCACCACGGTGATGGTCTTCATCTCGCTGGTGGTGGTGGGGCTGATCGCGGCCTTCCGCCTGCCGCTCGAGGCCCTGCCCGACGTCTCGGCCCCGTTCCTCTTCGTGCAGCTGCCCTACGAGGGCTCCACGCCCGAGGAGGTCGAGCGCAACCTGCTGCGCCCGGCCGAGGAGGCATTGGCCACCATGACCGGCATCAAGCGGATGCGCGGCCAGGCGACCGCGAACGGGGCCGGCATCTTCCTCGAGTTCCGGGACTGGGAGCGCGACATCGCGATCACCGCCTCCGAGGCGCGCGAGCGTCTCGACGCGGTCCGGGACGACCTGCCGGACGACTTCCGCCGCTACTTCGTGTTCAAGTGGTCGAGCGCGGACCAGGCGATCCTGCGCGTGCGCCTCGCCGGCGACGTGGACCTCTCCTCGTCCTACGACCTGCTGGACCGCCTGCTCAAGCGCAGGCTCGAGCGGGTCCCCGGCGTGGCACGGGTCGAGATCACCGGCGCACCGGCCAGCGAGGTCGAGATCGCCATCGACCCGGACCGCCTCAATGCGCACGGGGTGCCGCTGAACTCGCTTGCCGAGCGCCTGCGCACGGTCAACTTCTCCGTCTCGGCGGGCATCATCGAGGACGGCGGCATGCGCCTGCGGGTGCAGCCGCAGGGCGAGATCGGCACGCTGGACGAGCTGCGGGACCTGGTGATCGATCCGGACGGGCTGCGCCTGCGCGACGTGGCCGACGTGCACCTGAAGCCCGAGCGGATGGATTACGCGCGCCGGCTGGACGGGCGCAAGGCGGTGGGCATCGAGGTATTCAAGGAGCGCGACGCCAACCTGGTCGAGGTCTCGCGCAGCGTGCTGGCGGAGATGCGCGCGGCGGGCGACGACCCGGGGCTGGAGGGCATCGACTTCAAGGTCATGCAGGACATGGGCGACACGGTGACGAGCTCGCTGCTCGAGCTCGCCGAAGCGGGCGGCATCGGCCTGCTGCTCTCGATCGCGGTCCTGTTCTTCTTCCTGCGCCACTGGCCGTCGACGCTGATGGTGACGCTGGCGATCCCGATCTGCTTCGTGATGACGCTGGGGTTCATGCACTTCTTCGGCGTGACCCTGAACATCCTGAGCCTGATGGGCCTGCTGCTGGCGGTCGGCATGCTGGTCGACAACGCGGTGGGCGTGGTCGAGAGCATCTACCAGTTGCGCGAGCGCGACCCGGGCAACCCGGTCCGGGCATCGCTGACCGGCACGAAGCACGTCGCGATCGCGCTCTCCGCCGGCACCCTGTGCCACTGCATCGTGTTCCTGCCCAACCTGCTGGGCGAGGTCAACGACATCAGCATCTTCATGGCCCAGATCGCGATCACGATCTCGGTCTCGCTGCTGGCCTCGTGGCTGGTGGCGGTGAGCCTGATCCCGATGCTGTCCGCCCGCATGCGCACGCCGCCGGCGGTCGTCGAGAAGGGCGGGGCGATCCGCCGCATGCAGGAGCGCTATGCGCGCTTCCTCCGCTGGACCCTCGCGCACCGCGGCTGGAGCGTGTTCGGGATCCTGATGGTGGTCGTGGCCAGCTTCGTGCCCATGAAGGGCACCACCTTCGACATGTTCGGCGGCGGCGACCAGGGCGAGATCCACCTCTACTACAAGTGGAAGGGCGGGTTCACGCTGCCGCAGATGTCCGAAGAGGTGGCGCGGGTCGAGGCCTTCCTCGACGAGAACCGCGAGCGCTTCCGCATCACCCAGGTCTATTCGTACTTCAGCGAGGGCAACGACGCCGGCACCATGGTCACCTTCGAGGACGGGATCGACGACGTGCGCCCGCTGTCGGAGGCCATCAGCAAGGCGCTGCCGAAGTCGGCGCGCGCCGAGGTCGGCGTGTCGGGTTCGGGCGGCCAGGGTGGCGGCGGCATGGGCCAGAACGTCAGCGTCCAGCTGGTCGGCGACAGCGCGGCCGTGCTGCGCGAGATCGCCGAGGACGTGGTGCCGATGCTCGAAGCGAGGCCCGAGCTGCGGGACGTCCGCGTCGACGACGGAAACCGCACCGACGAGCTCTCGGTGCGCGTCGACCGCGAGCGCGCCGCCGCCTTCGGGTTCAGCGCCGAGCAGGTGTCGTCCTTCGTGTCGATGGCGCTGCGCGGCACCCAGCTGCGCGAGTACCGTCGCGGCGACAGCGAGGTCCCGGTCTGGGTCCGCTTCAGCGGCGCGCAGGAGTACGGCCCCGAGAACATCTCGGGCTTCATGGTGCGTTCGCCGGACGGGCGCCAGGTGCCGCTCTCGGCCATGGTCGAAATGGACATCGCCCCGTCGGCGACCCAGATCTCGCGACACGACCGCCAGACCGCGCTCGGCGTGCAGGCCAACCTGGAGGGCGAGACGACCATGGAGCAGGCCCGCAAGGCGATGGAGGAGGTGCTGGGCGCGGTCTCGCTGCCAGCGGGGTACGGCCACACCTTCACCGGCAGCGGCTTCGAGGAAGGCCAGCAGGCCATGAACCAGATGCTGTTCAACTTCGTGCTGGCGCTGGTGATGATCTACGTGGTGATGGCGGCGGTGTTCGAGTCGCTGCTGTTCCCCTCGGCCATCATGAGCTGCGTGATGTTCTCGATCCTCGGCGTGTTCTGGCTGTTCTGGATCACGGGCACCAGCTTCACCATCATGGCCTTCATCGGCATCCTGGTGCTGATGGGCGTGGTGGTGAACAACGGCATCGTGATGGTCGAGCACATCAACAACCTGCGCCGCCGCGGGCTGTCGCGCACCGACGCGCTGGTGGAAGGCAGCCGCGAGCGCCTGCGCCCGATCCTGATGACGATGGGCACGGCCATCCTCGCGATGGTGCCGATCTCGCTCAGCGAGACGGTGGTGCTCGGCGGGCTGGCCTATTCGCCGATGGCGCGGGCGGTGGCGGGCGGCCTGGCCTTCTCGACCCTGGTCAGCCTGCTGTTCCTGCCGACGATCTACGCCATCCTCGACGACCTCGCGAACGGCACCTCGCGCCTCCTGCGGCGGGCCCGCGCCCGCCGCGGCGAGGCGGTGCCGGCGACCGCCTGACGGCGAGGGCGATCGGGCCCACGGAAGCGGCGCGCCGGCCGCTCCCGCGGGCGTGGCCCACGAGGGTCAGCCGAAGAGCTTCCCCAGCATCGCCAGCCCGCCGGTCCAGACGCCGATGGCGGTGCCGAGGCTGGTCAGGAAGAAGTTCAGGAGCACCCTGGCGACCCGGTTCCTCCACCAGCCGCGGACCGTGCCGACGTCGTCGCGCAGGGCCATGAAGTCGGCGTAGGTCGGCTTGCGGATCGCGGCCTCGACCAGGGCGCTGACGGTGCCCGAGGCCAGCGCCGGGTGCAGCGGGGTGATCGGCGAGGCGACGAAGGCCGAGAGGATGCTCAGCGGGTGGCCGCCGGCGATGGCACAGCCCAGGGCACCCAGGCTTCCGGTCACCAGCACCCACTGCAGCATCAGGTCGGCGCCGACGTCGAAGCCGCCGCGCCAGAATCCCCATGCGAAGCCGCCGACCACGACCAGGCCGATCACCAGCTCCAGCCACGGCACGCGCGACTTCGGCCTGACCTGCTCCAGCGTTTCGCGCACCCGGGCGGGTGCGTCGGCGTCCTGTCCCAGGTGCCGGGCCAGCCCCTTGAGATGGCCCGCGCCCACGACCGCGAGGACCTCGCGCGCGCCGGCGGGCGGCTCGCGCAGGCGCGCGGCCATGTAGCGGTCGCGCTCGGCGATGATCGCCTCGTAGAGCTCGGGGGATTGCCCGGCGAACTCCGTGAAGCTGGACTCCAGCACGTCGCCCGCCTTCAGGCGCTCGATGTCCTCCGCCCCCACCTCGTCGCGCGAGAGCAGGCCCATCAGCAGGCTGGCGCTGGTGCGGGCGCGGCCCCACCAGCCGAGGCGCTGCATGGCGCGGCGGAAGGTCAGGCCGACGTCGCGGTCGATCAGCTGGAGCGGCAGGCCGCGCGCGGTGGCGTCCGCGGCCGCGGCCCTGAGCTCGGCGCCGGGCTCGATCCCCATCTGTTCGGCCAGCCGGCGCTGGTAGGCGGCCAGCGCAAGGTTGGCCGCGAACAGCGGCGCCTTGCCCTCGCGCAGGACCTTGACCAGGTCGAGGCGTCCCAGCGAGCCGGGATCGTCCATCGCTCGCAGCCGCTGCTCGTCCAGCTCGACCGCGACGGCATCGTAGCGGCCGGTGGCGATCGCGGCGCGGACCGCGTCCACGCTGGCCCGGGACACGTGCGCGGTGCCGAGCAGGGTATAGCGCACGCCGTCGCGCTCGACGACGGCGTGCGGCTGCGATGCGAGGTCGAAGGCCGCGGCCTCAGTCACGATAGCGGCGCAGCAGGTCGTCGTAGGCGTCGATGCGGCGGTCGCGCAGGAACGGCCAGCTGCGGCGCACGTGCTCGCTGCGGCCGAGGTCGACCTCGCAGGCGAGGATCGTGGCCTCGCCCCCGGCCTCGGCCAGGAACTCGCCCTGCGGGCCGAGCACGTGGCTGTTGCCCCAGAAGTCGATGCCCGTGGCGCCGATCGGGGAGGGCTCGTGGCCGACGCGGTTG
>JAAZHF010000075.1 GCA_012510865.1 Gammaproteobacteria bacterium | reverse complement strand
GTCCGCGCACTGGTACGTGAACGCCACCGCGGTCACCGCGATGGCGCGTCCGCGCACGATCCACGATTTCTATGGCTTCCCCGAGGAGCTGTTCCAGGTCCAGTACCCCGCGCCGGGCCTGCCGGCGCTGGCCGAAGAGGTCGCCGAAGCCGCGAAGCCGGACCATGTCGGCGCCGACATCGACGGCTGGGGCCTGGACCACGGCACGTGGTCGGTGCTCGTGCACGCCTTCCCCGACGCCGACATCCCGGTCGTGCAGCTGTCGATCAATGCGCAGAAGCCGCCTGAGTACCACGTCGGGCTTGGTGCCCGCCTCGCCACGCTGCGCGAACGCGGCGTCCTGCTCCTGGGCAGCGGCAACGTGGTCCACAACCTGCGCGCGATGGACTGGAGCCGGCCCGACGCCGGGTTCGACTGGAACCACCGCTTCGACGACGAGGCCAGGCAGGTGCTGGCCGAGCGTCCGGGCGACGCCGCCGAGCTCATGCGCCATCCCGATTACGCAGCGGCCGCACCGACCGACGAACACTTCCTGCCGCTGCTGTACCTTGCCGGCGCGGCCACGGCGGCGGGACGCGGCGCCGATGTCCTGGTCGAAGGCCCCGCCTATGGCTCGCTGTCGATGACTTCGTACACCCTCGGCGCGGACTGCGGCGCACGTCGGACCGATGGCGGGGGATCCCCGCCACTGCCGGGAAACCTGCATCCCGACACCTCGAACATCTGACGCCGGAGACAGGCCCGCCTCAGCTCCGGGGCAGCTCCAGCCGGAACCAGGTCTCCCCGTCCGCGGAGTCCGCCGCCACGGTCCCGGCATGGGCCTTCGCGATCTGGCTCACCACGAACAGCCCGAGGCCGAGGCTCGTCCGTTCCGGCTGGCCGCTGTAGAGACTGGCGCGGCGCAACGGCTCGAACATGTGTTGCAGGGCTTCGCGCGGGATCGGTTCGCCCGCGTTCCGGACGACAAGTTCCGCGGCGCCGCCGCGGTCCCGCAGCTCTACCCGGACCTCGCTGCCGTCGGCCCCGTACTTCCAGGCGTTCACCACGAGGTTCGCGAGCGCCTCGCGGATGCTCGCCTTGTCGAACATTCCACGCAGCTCGTCCGGGGCATCCAGCACGACACCGGCATCGGGCCGCGACGCCCGCAGCAGGTCGATCTCCTCCCGGCAGGCGGCCGCCAGGTCGACGTCCTTCCGCTGCACCTCGAAGCCGACCCCGATCCTCGAGCGGCTGTACACCAGCAGCCTGTCCAGCAGTCGCCGCATGCTTTCGCCGCTATCGACCAGGCGCTGGGCGGCCCTCGCGACCGGGGCATCGGAGGCCAGCCGGCCGATGTGTTCGGACGTCATCAGGATGGCGGTGAGCGGAGTGCGCAGGTCATGCCCCAGCACCCCCAGGAAGATGTCGCGCCAGCGCTCGACCTCCATCGAATAGTACTCGACGGACTCGCAGATGGCCTCGTCGATGGCTTCGTTGAAGCGGGTCACTTCGGAAGGCAGCGCGGGCACCAGCCTGGGCTCGTCCGCCCATTCGCGCAGCATCATCGAGGCCTTCCTGCAGCGCGAGGAGGCGGACCTGCAGGCCAAGCGCTGACCGGCGCAGCTCAACCCGCGCGCGCTTCCGGCGCCTGCGACGTCGCGGCCAGGATCTCCGCGGCGACGCAGGCGGGGCGGCGTGCGGCAGGCGCCAGCCCGGCCGGCAGGGGAGCGGACCCGCCGCCGGCCGCGGCATGGCGCGGCACGAGGCGGTGCGGGCCGGCCTCGCCGACGCCGGTGCTTCCGCAGCGTTCGCGGGGTCCTGCATCGCCGTCGCGCCTGTCGTGCGCGGCCATCCCGCGCAGCAGGTCGATCGCCCCGGCATCGAGCGGCAGGTACGCGGCGACGCGCAGGCGCCCGTCGGTGCCCCGCGAGACCAGCGCAAGGGTGGCATCGCCGCGCTGCAGTTCCATGGCCGGCCCGTCCGGTGCCGCGGCCGTGGCTTCCAGCGCCCAGCCGTCGCCGCGGGCGATGACCGGGTCGCGGTCGTCCTCGCCGGCAAGGAGTTCGGCCAGGCGCGCCATCGCCGGCGCCAGCCGCTGCCAGTCGACGCGCGGGTCGGCGGCCCGCAGCTGCAGGCCGCGCAGCATCTCGGCCAGCGGCAGTTCGCCGTCGTTCGCCACCGCGGCCTGGAATGCGGGCAGCGCGACGGGGTAGGGAATGGCGGGCAGGCCGAGCACGTCCAGCGCGTCGGCCTTGGGGTGGAGTTCGATCATCTGGTGCATGCGCCCATTGTCCCCGCCCCCGTCGCAGGCGGCGTGACTGCGACATGACCTCCAGGTTGCCTCCACCGCGGCCCGGGCTTGACAAACGGAGCGGCCCCGCCGAAGCGGGGCCGTCCGTGGAACGCAGGGTGGAGGTCAGTGGCCCGACGCTGCGTCGATCGGCTCGTCGCTGTCGAAGATCGCCTTGTCGGCCTTGCCGTGCACCGTGAGGATGCCGGTCAGGCCCTTCTCGGCGCGTGACAGCGCGTGGTCGACCAGGATGTAGCGGCCGGGATAGTCGACCTTGAACTCGACCATGGTCGCGCCACCCGGGGGCACCAGCGTGGTCTGCACGTCCGTCAGCGGCGGGCTGGTGAACGAAGCCAGGTTGTAGACCCGGTCGAACACCTCGCCGATCAGGTGGAAGCTCGAGGTCATGTTCGGGCCGCCGACGCCGAAGAAGATGCGCACTTCCTCGCCCACGTTGGCCGTCATGTCGAAGGTCTTGGTGAGCGCGTCCATCGAGCCGTTGAACATCAGGTGCTCGGGCTTCTCGTCGAGCAGCTTGTCGACCGAGAATTCCTGCAGGCCGCGCGAACCGTGCTTCTGCGCCGTGTACAGCTCGCCCTGCATGACGTAGTACTCCTTGTCGACCTTGGGGAGGCCGCCCTCGGGCTCGACCAGGATCATCCCGTACATGCCGTTGGAGATGTGGTGGGCGATCATCGGCGTGGCGCAGTGGTAGACGAACAGGCCCGGGTGCAGCGCCTTGAAGGTGAAGCTCTTGGTCTCGCCGGGGCGCACCTGGGTCACCGCCGCACCGCCGCCGGGGCCGGTCACGGAGTGGAAGTCGACCGAGTGGATGTTGATGCTGTCCTCGGCGTTCTTCAGGTTGATCGTCACCGTGTCGCCCTGGCGGATGCGCAGGAACGGACCGGGAACCGTGTTGTCGAAGGTCCAGTAGCGGTAGGTGCTGCCATCGGAGAGGCGGCCCTCGACCTCGGTCGTCAGCAGGTCGTAGGTGACGTGCTGCGGGGCGCGGTCGCCGACCGGCGTGCCGACCTCGGCCGGGTCCTTGGCGACGTCGATCGCGGTGCTGACCTCTTCCTTGACGTCGCCGACGATCAGCTTGCCGACCATGCCCGCCAGCTTGTGGCCCGGGAACGTGCAGATGTACTCGAAGGTGCCGCCCTTGGTGGCACGGAACACGATGGTGGTCGACGAGCCCACGCCGACCAGCTGGTCGGACTGGGCGCCGAACTCGGGCACCGCGATGTCGTGCATGGCGCCGTCGTTGTTGGTGATCGTGATCGCGACCACCGCGCCCTCCGCGACGCGCAGGTCGGGGTTGACCACGTCCTTGATCGGGCCGGCGTTGCCGATGAACACCATCTGGCCGTTGGCGATCTCGGTGCGCAGGCTGAAGGTGGCGTCGGCGATCGGGGTGACCGATGCCGGGCCCTGGGCCGCCGCCTCCAGCGGGACGAAGCCACCGGCGGCGGCGAGTGCGAACAGGAGAACCAGGTTCCTCATTGCGTGTTTTCCTTGGCGGATTGAAGTGGAGCGGAGGCGGGGGAGCGGGGCTCCTGCGCCGATGACTGCACGGTAGCGGCGGGAGGCGGTCGCGCTCCATGACCTGGATCAAACGCATACGTTCGGGTACGGAAACCGTGCGCGCTTGACCTGAGTCAGGGCCGGGCGCCGGTCCCGCTCCGGATAATCCACGTCGAAATGAAATGTGGTGCGCTCATGGAGTGGATCGGCCGGATCGGCCTCGCGGCGGCGCTGCTGCTGCTGGCCGTGCCGACCGCCGGACGCTTCGTGCAGGCGACGGGACATCCCCACCACGCGGCCCTTGCCGCGGCCACGGCCGGCCCGGATGCACATGGGCCGCACCGCGCAGCCGAAGCGGCCTCTGGGGAACGCGCCGACGCACGCATCCCACCGGCGCCCTCGGACGACGCCGGCCCCGACTGCGACTACTGCCCGCTGCTGGCGTCGCTGCTCGTCGGCTTCCAGGCGCCGCCCCCGGTCCCGGCCGCGGCCGGCGCATCGGAAGACCGGCCCACGCCGGCCGCGCCCCTGCGCGCCTGGCTGCATCCCAACGGACTCGGCTCGCGCGGCCCGCCCGCCGGCGCCTGATCCGCCGCAGTCCGCGGCGCGGCGACCCGCGCTGCCCACCAGCATCCCGCTTCCCATGGAGTCCCACCATGTCGATCCCGTCTTGCCCGGCGATCCGTTCCTCCTGCCTGTTCGCGGCCATCGCGGCCGCCCTCTCCAGCCCGCTCGCGTTCGCGAACGACGCGTCCACGGCCGATGCCGCCACCGACCCCACGCGCACCGTGGACTTCGAGGCCCTGGTGGTCACGGCCGCCGCGCCGGTCTCGGCGCTCACATGGGAGACCAGCCCGCGGCTTCCACGGCAGCCGGTGCCCGCGAGCGACGGCGCCGACTACCTGAAGACCATTCCCGGCTTCAGTGCCGTGCGCAACGGCGGCAGCAACGGCGATCCCGTGCTGCGCGGCATGTTCGGCTCGCGGCTGAACCTGCTGACCAACGATGGCGCGATGCCGGGCGCCTGTCCGTCGCGCATGGACAACGCGATGTCGTACATCGCGCCGGAGACCTATGACGCGCTGGTGGTCACCAAGGGCCCGCAGACGGTGCTCTGGGGGCCCGGGGCCTCGGCCGGAACGGTCCGGTTCGAGCGCGACCGGGAGTACTACGCCGAACCGGCCTGGAAGGCGGCCGCAAGCCTGCTCGGCGGCAGCTGGGGGCGCAACGACCAGGTGCTGGACGCGACCTTCGGCGCGCCGCTGGGCTACGCGCGGATCAGCGCCAACCGGTCGGAGTCCGGGGACTACGACGACGGCCGCGGCGAGCGCGTGGGCTCGGCGTGGAAGAAGTGGAACGCCGACTTCGCGCTGGGCTGGACGCCCGACGAGGACACGCTGCTCGAGCTGGGGATCGGCGTCGGCGACGGCCAAGCGCGCTATGCCACGCGCGGTATGGACGGCAGCCGGTTCGAGCGCGGCAATTACAGCCTGCGCTTCGAGAAGGCCGGCATCGGCGACCGGCTGCAGGAGTTCGAGGCCAGCGTGTTCCACAACGTGGCCGACCACGTGATGGACAACTACAGCCTGCGCGATCCCAATCCGGACGGCCCGATGCCGATGCCGATGGCGTCGAACGTCGAGCGCGCCACCAGCGGCGGCCGCGCGGCGGCGACCTGGCGCGGCGCGGAGTTCGAGCTGGTCGCCGGGATCGACGCGCAGGACAGCCGCCACCGGCGTCGCAGTGCGATGGGGCGGGGCGCCTACCGCGCCGTCCCGTGGACCGTCGATGCGCGCTTCGACAACCTCGGCGGCTTCGCCGAGGGCACCTGGTTCCAGGGCGACGAGACGCGCTGGATCGGCGGCGTCCGCATCGACCGCGCCGGCGCCGAGGACGGGCGCCAGGTGCTGGCGGGAGGACACGGCCACGGCGGGCACGCGATGCCCAACCCCACCGCGGGCCGGTCGCGGGACGAGACGCTCGCGGCGGGCTTCCTGCGCTACGAGCGCGACGTCGGCCGCAGGCTGTCCTGGTACGCGGGAGTCGGCCACTCCGAACGCATGCCCGACTACTGGGAGCTGTTTTCCGCCGACATGGGCCCCGCGGGCGCGGTCAACGCATTCTCCGGGCTCGACACCGAGAAGACCACCCAGCTCGACGTCGGCCTGCAGTACCGCGGGGCGCGCTTCGATGCCTGGGTGTCGGCCTATGCCGGCCGGGTCGACGACTTCATCCAGTTCCACTACGTGGACGGGATGGGCGGGCCGATGTCGATGGTCGGAAACATCGACGCCCGGACCGCGGGCGCCGAGCTCGGCGTCGAGTACCGGCCGAAGGACGACTGGACCCTGGGCGGAAGCCTTGCCTACGCGCGCGGCAAGGACCGTGACAGCGGCCGCCCGCTGCCGCAGATGCCGCCGCTGGAAGGTCGCTTCACGGCCAACTGGGACAACGGGACCTGGTCCGCGGGCGCGCTGCTGCGGGTGGTCGACGGCCAGGACCGCGTGGCCGAGGGCCGCGGCAACGTGGTCGGCCGCGACATCGGACCGAGCGCCGGGTTCGCGACCCTCGCGCTCAGCGCCGGCTATCGCATCAACGACGGGCTGCAGCTGACCGCGGGCGTCGACAACGTGTTCGACCGCGCTTACAGCGAGCACCTGAACCTGGCCGGCAACGCCGACTTCGGGTATCCCGCCGACCCGGTGCGCATCAACGAACCGGGGCGGACGTTCTGGCTCAAGCTCAACTACCTGTACTGAGCCCATGCGCGGGGGGCGTGGCGCTACTTCGGCGCCACGACCTCGCCGTTCTCCTTGGTGAACGGCCCTGGCAGCGGCGGCAGGATGTCGAGCACCGCCTCCGGCGGGCGCCCCAGCCGGACGCCGAGGCCGGTGCGCACGAACGGGCGGTTCATCAGGATCGGTTCGGAGACCATGGCGTCGAGCAGGGCGTCATCGGAAAGCGTCGGGTCGCCCAGCCCGAGCGCGGCGCACTTCGCGTCGCCGGCGCGGATCGCGGCGCGGACGCCGAGGCCGGCCTCCCTGATGAGCGCGGCGAGCTGGTCGCGGCCCGGCGGATGCCGGAGGTAGTCGACCACTTCGGTCTCGATGCCGGCGTGGCGGATCAGCGCGAGCGTGTTGCGCGACGAGCTGCAGCGGGGGTTGTGGTAGATCGTGGCGTGCATGGGGTCCTCGTCCGGAGCGGAGTCCTTCCTCCGGCGCACCACTCTACCGCGCCGCGGTGGGCGCGAGCTCCGGCGGCTCGCGGATGAGGCACTCGCGCAGTCCCCGCACTTCGCGCTCGAGCACGTGCGGCAGGGTCCCGGGATCGGGCGGGATGCCGTCGTTGCCGACGGCGGCCGAGAGGGCGGCGAGCGCCGCTTGCGAGCGTGAGCGCCGCGCCGGTGATGAAGACCACGGCGGTCGCGTAGTTCCGCATCACCAGCATCTCCACGCAGAACTGCAGCGCCATCACGACCAGCACCAGGGCCAGCCCCTGCGGGTGCCAGGCGATGATGGCGCCACCGAGCAGCAGGCCCACCCACGTGCCGAGCAGGCGTCGGTGCTGCGCGCCAGCATGCGCACCCAGTCGAAGCCCTGGAAAAGCAGCAGCACCGCCGCGGCCACCGCCCAATAGGCGCGCTCGAGGTCGAGCAGGGACGCGAGCCCGCCCGCCAGCAGCGCGGCGATCGCGACCCGGAGCAGGATCCGGCGCATCTCCGAGCCCGGGCGGAGCGCCTGCACCAGCAGG
>JAAZHF010000074.1 GCA_012510865.1 Gammaproteobacteria bacterium | reverse complement strand
GAACCGGCAGAGGCCCATCACCGTCAGCAGTACTTGGGAGGCGATCGCGAGCGCGGCAAGTTCGAGCGTGCCGAGATGACCGACGATCGCGGTGTCGATCAGCAGGTAGAGCGGTTCGGCCACGAGGCTTCCGAGCGCCGGGATCGCCAAGGCGACGATCCGGCGGTTGAGAGTCTGCGGGCGGGGCACGATGGTGCAGTGTTGCGACTTCGCCTCTTTCATGCGGCCGACGGGGCACGCATCGCCTATCGCGAGGGCGGCACCGGCCGGCCGCTGGTGCTCTGGCATTCGGCGGGACTCAGCCACCGCGAGTTTCGTCCTGCAGCCGGCGAACTGCTCGACCGCATGCGGGTCGTGCTCCCCGATCTGCCGCTGCACGGCGACTCCGAGGATGGGGCCGCGTTCCCGTACGAAGTCGACTGGGCGGCGCGGTTGATCGCCGAGTGCACGCGCGACGTCGGTGGCGCGCGTCCGCGAGTCGGCGGCAGCGGCGTGGGTGGCCAGCTCGTGTTGCGGGCGGTCCAGCGCGGCTGGCTTGAGCCGTCGCGGTTGGTGCTGCTCCCAGGCCATCTGCATCGGCCGCCGCCGGCGCGTATCGGCCGCTCGGTCGCGCGCATCGCCGCGCGCGCCGCAGCACCGGCCGGTCCGCTTGCGGCGCGCGCCGTTGTGCGCGCGGCTGTGCGTCCCGAGCTCGCCGGGCGGGGTTCCCTCACGCCGGGCACGGACGCGCTGGTCGACGGTTCTCGCCGGGCGCTCGTGGAGGCGGCGGACCGCACTGCCGCGTGGCGCAAGTTGATCGCCGTGTGGGAACCAGGTGAGTTTCGCGACCTGATCGGAGCCTACGCTTCCGTTGATTGCCCGACGCTGGTGCTCTGGGGCGCCGATACCCCGGCCACCCCCCGCCGCGCCGCCGACGAAGCCGCCGACCTGATCGACGACGTGTTGCTGCGCGAGTTGTCATCGACCGGGCCGCTGCTCGCGCACGAGGACCCGGTCGGCTTCGCACGGGAGCTGACTGCGTTCCTGCGGGGTTGACGGCGGGCGGGCAGCCGCGCTGGCCGCGCCGCGAACTTATACCCAGAGTGGTCGCTTCCGACCACTACAGGTAGATGTTCGCGCTGACCCGATCATCGCGCCGCGAACTTGTACCCAGAGTGGTTGCTTCCGACCACTACAGGTAGATGTTCGGCCACGCGCGCCGGCTGCATGACACGTGGCGGCCAGCGCTGCCGGGCCGCGGGGCGCGGCGTGGACGCGTGTGAGTATCCGGCGCTGGGACCCCGCCCGGCAACACCAGCCGGACGTGCGCGCCCAGGCGCCGGGGACGCGTGTGAGTATCCGGCACCAGAACGCCGCCCGGCAACACGCCCGGGGGGCGCGGGCCGGGGACGGGGGCGCGGGCCGCGGAGGGTCTGCGCCTCGTCGAACAGACACTTCACCGAACGACGAGAAAGCCCCACGCAACGCGGGCGGCGGCGACGACGACTCCCCGCGTGAGCCGGGTCACGCGCGGATGGTTCATGATTTGCACGCCGCAACCGATCTCCGGGTAGAGGGTTAGGGCAAGAGATGATGCTCTCCGGCCACCGCTTCCAGATCAGTCCCCCGCTTTGATGGTTTCTCAGATCCGCCGCAAACTCACGCTGCCGGCCGCATGCGCCGCCCTCACCGCCGCCACGCTGATCCCGGCCGCCCCGTCGACGGCCGCAACCACGGTGACCGCCAAGGGCGCCGGGTTCGGGCACGGCATCGGCATGAGCCAATACGGCGCCAACGGCCAGGCGCGAGCCGGCCGCAGCGCGTCGCAGATCCTCGCCCACTACTACCGCGGCACCATACTCGAAACCGGCAGCAGCGACCGCACGGTCCGCATCCTGCTGCGCACCTCGGGCACAGTCCGCGTCAAGGGTGCGGCATCTATCACCGGGTCGGACCGGCGGATGTCGGTCCGCACAACCTACGTGCTCAACCGCAGCGGTTGACGCGTGCGCCTGCGTTCGCAGCGCGGCGCAACTCTCGCCACCGCCTCCGGTGCGATGCGCCTCAATGCGCCGACCGGCGGCTCGCTACAGGTCTCCGGCCGCGCGCTCAACGGGATCAGCAACGGCTCCTACCGCGGCTCGATCGAACTGCGCGGCAGCTACGTGATCAACCAGCTCACGCTCGAGGACTACATCCGCGGCGTCGTCGCCGGCGAAATGCCGTCGAGCTGGCCGGCGGCCGCACTGCAAGCGCAGGCGATCGCGGCGCGCACATACGCGATCACGACCGCCAAGTCATCGACGTTCGACCACTACCCCGACACCCGCAGCCAGGTGTACCGCGGCGTCGCCGGTGAGACGGCCTCGACCGATGAGGCGGTTCGCGCGACCGCCGGCAAGTTCGTCACCTACGACGGCAAACCGATCGCCACCTACTACTTCTCGACCAGCGGCGGGCAGACCGAGAACGTCGAATACTCGTGGCCCGGCGCGAACTCGGCGCCGTACCTGAAGTCGGTCCAGGACCCGTGGGACAAGGTCTCCCCGGTCCACCGCTGGAACGTCAAGTACTCGCGCGCCACGCTGCAGCGCCGGCTCGGCGGCTGGGTCAAGGGGACGCTGCGCTCGATCGCCATCGTCAAGCGCGGCGTCTCACCACGCATCGTGCACGCCGACATCGTCGGATCACGCGGCAAGACCCGCGTCACCGGGCCGCAACTGCGGGCACGGCTCGGACTGCGCGACACCTGGGTGCAGTTCGTCTTCTCGGGCGCCAAGACCAAGCCGTTGCCCACACCATCAACGGGTGGGGCCGACGATGACGCCAAACCGACGACCCCAGCCAACCGTGGCAGCGGCAGCGGGGGCGTGGTCGCCTCGCGCCTGACTCCTGCGACGGCCCGTGCGCTCACCGATGCGACGACGCTCGGTGCCGGCATGGCGGCCGGCGTGGTGGCGTCCGGCCACGTGCAAGCGACCGGACGGGTCTGGCCGGGCGGCGGGAAGAAGATCGTGCGACTGCAGCGCAAGGCCGGCGGACGCTGGCGCACCGTTCAGCGCGTGCGTGCCGACGAGCGCGGCAACTGGAGCACACTGATTCCGGCCGGGTCGGTGCGTCGCGTCGTTGCGCTCGGCACCGCCGGACCGATCATCCGCGGCTGAGATCAGGGAGTGCGACGCCCGCCGCGGCGCCGCGCCCAGTGCGCGGCGTCGACTTCGCCGAGCGGCGTGGACGGCTCCGCGCCCGCGAGATATTCCGCCGCGATCGGTCCCCACGGCGCT
>JAAZHF010000468.1 GCA_012510865.1 Gammaproteobacteria bacterium | reverse complement strand
CGGGTCAACACCGCCGGCGAAACCATGAATGGCATTGTTTCTGAGGTGAAGCAGGTGACTGACCTCATCAGCGAGATCAGCGCGGCGACGTCTGAGCAGACGATGGGGATATCGCAGGTGAACGACGCCGTGATGCATCTGAGTGACGTGAGACAGAAGAACGCCGCACTGGTGGAACAAAGCGCAGCCGCCTCGGCGAGCTTGGACGAACAGGCTCAGCGTTTGGTGGAACTGGTTCGAGTTTTCCGGGTGGAAGGCGGGCAGGTGTCTACTTTAGAGAGTTCCAAACCTTCAGGTCTTCTTCCACTACAAAAGCATAGTGCCGGAACCACGCGCCTGATAGGAGCACACCCTTAGAGGGATGGGTTAGGACTCGCACCGTACAAGGGGCGCGAGTATGTCGAAGATGACAAAGATGTAATGCAGGAGCAATGCCCCTGAAAGGCGGCGGCGGCTACAGTAAGGTGAGCCGCTCGATTGTATGGCGGACGATAAACATATCACCAAAGAGAACCGAAAATGAAATGCGATATGAAGACGATGCTAAAGGCCGGCGCCGGGCTTGCCGTTGGGATTGCGGTTGCCTATGCAATGTTTCCCGCCGCACGCGAACTGCTCGTTGCGGTAAGCCCATTTCTGTTTTTGTTGATCTGTCCGCTGATGATGGTTTTCATGATGAAGGGTATGCAGTCGTGCCATACGGACCATGGAACTAAGAAACATAGGTCGACAGAGATACCGACGGATGAGCCCGCTAAGTCGGGATTCACTCGCCTAGGCTTGGCGGTGAGTAAGCGGCGGGATGCCTGACCAGCTAATGGGTAGCGACCTCAAGAGAGCAGTTTTAGTCCTAATCGCAGTGCTGGGAATGCTCATAGTGTTGGCCGTCGCGTTTGCAGGGATCATGCTGTACTCATTGTTGAGGTTATGAGATGGGTGTGCCGTCAGCATTTCTGCGCACTTGAGCTCGTATCGCTCCCTTGTGGGCTGCCAGCTCAAATGTCTTTTTATTATGAAAAAGTAATGCTTGCGTCACTCGACTGACCGCAGCACTTCGCTATATCTATGCATTAGCACTACCGTTGTACAGGAAACAATAATGAATACCATTTCACGACGCGGCTTTCTTGCCGCGGGTGCAGCCATGCTGGCCTATTCGCAGCTGCCCAAGTTCGCGGCGGCGCAGGGTGTGGCCCCGCTGTCTCTACAGGCAGCAACCCGCACGCTCGATGTCGACGGTCGCGCGGCGACCGTCTTCGGTCTTGCTGGTCCTAGCGGCCAAGGCTTAGTTCTCGACGCGGGACAGAGGTTCAGGGTTGACCTGACTAACAATCTTGATGTGAGTACGATCATTCACTGGCATGGCCAAATTCCACCCAACGCGCAGGACGGCGTACCAGACTTGCCTTTGCCGATGCTCGCGCCGGGTGAAACGCGGTCCTATGATTTTGAGCCGTTTTCGGGCACATTCTGGATGCACAGTCATGTGCCAATCCAGGAGATGCAACTGCTCGCGGCACCGTTGATCGTTCGTTCAAAGGAAGATCTTGCGGCCGATCGGCAAGAGGTGGTGCTATTCCTGCATGATTTCTCATTCAAGACGCCCCAGGAAGTGATGGCTGAGATCGAGGAAGGCCACGGGGGCGGCCATGGAGGTGGTCATGGAGGCGGCCACATGAGTGATATGGCGGGCATGGACCATGGTGCCATGGATGGCATGGCGATGGATCTCAATGACTACGACTGGGATGCCTATCTTGCCAACGACCGCACGCTTTCGGATCCCGAGGTGGTGCAGGTCGAGCGTGGCGGGCGCATCCGTCTGCGGGTGATTAACGCTGCTGCGGCAACGGTTTTCTGGATCGAGACTGGGAAAGCGCAAGCCCGGCTCGTCGCTGTGGATGGACATGCCATCCAGCCCGTTCAGGGCACGCGCTTCGGCCTGGCCATGGGCCAACGCCTTGATCTCGAAATCGACCTGCCACAGGACGGTGGTGCCTGGCCGATTCTCGCGCTACGAGAAGGGGCGCGAGAGCGTACAGGGCTGATCCTTGCCACTCCGGGCGCTGAAATCCGCCGCATTGACACCCTGGCAGAAACCGCCGCACCCGCCTTTGACACTGACTTGTCACAGGAGTCGCGCTTGATCGCCTTGAACGCACTGACGAGTCGGCCCGTAGATCGTAGCCACATCGTAACGCTGGGCGGCACAATGCAGCCTTATGTCTGGACGATCGACGGCGCCGTTTGGGGCCAGCACCGTCCGGTTAGCGCGAAAAGCGGCGAGCGGGTCGTGCTGTCCTTTCATAACGTATCGATGATGGGCCACCCGATGCATCTGCACGGACATGTGTTCCAGGTCGTCGGACTGAACGGACGCGCGGTCTCGGGCGCCTTCCGGGACACTGTATATGTGCCGTCGATGTCGAAGGTCGATATCGCGCTCGACGCGGGCGAAGCCGCGCGCTGGATGCTGCACTGCCACCATATGCCGCATCTTGAAACCGGCATGATGACAGAGTTCGCTGTCAGCGCGTAGGCCAGAGCATGGTTACTCCCAGCGCACACAGATGCTGGGATGTTCCGAGAGATAACGGTCAGCTAAGCTAGTCATGAAGCAATGTCACGCAAGAAATTAGTCTTTGGCGCAGCGGCAATCGTTTTATTGGGTTCCGCCGCAGCCCTTTACAAGGCGATGAAACAATCGGGGCCTGTGTTTATCGACCCTGCTGATCAAACCCTTGTGATGCAGGGCAAAGCGATATACGCAAACAATTGCGCATCCTGCCATGGCGCCGAACTGCAAGGGCAACCGAACTGGCGCCAGCGGTTGGCGAATGGTCGGTTGCCCGCGCCGCCGCACGATAAGACCGGCCACACGTGGCACCACCCCGATGCAATGCTAATCGACATGGTGAAAAATAGCCTGGTTCCGGGGCGCACAGCGCCACGGGGCTACGAAACCGATATGCCAGCCTATCGCGATATCCTGACTGATGAGGAAATTATCGCGGTGCTGGCGTATATAAAGAGCAGCTGGCCGCCCAAGGTGCTGGAGGCGCAAAAAGAAGTGACGGTGCGGACGCAGGGCTGATGGAGTCCAAGAGGATACTTACGAGAGGTCGGATTCGATCACTTTATCAGGAGTGAATTATGAAAATGTTGGTTGTCGCGGCTACTCTGATGGCTGCATCTTCATTGGCTCATGCGGCCGATACCGCTATTACGGTGTATCAGGATCCAAACTGTGGATGCTGTTCCGGGTGGGTGGATCATATGCGCGACGCTGGTTTTAATGTTAAAGCCATCAAGACGAGTGATATGACGTCGATTAAACAGAAGTTGGGTGTCCCCGCGAAGCTGGGATCCTGCCATACAGGCGTGGTCGAGAGTACTGGACAAATCATTGAAGGCCATGTT
>JAAZHF010000073.1 GCA_012510865.1 Gammaproteobacteria bacterium | reverse complement strand
GCCCGGTGTACGGCAAGCAGTGGCGCCGCTGGGCCGACGGCCGCGGCGGCGAGATCGACCAGATCCGCTGGGTCGTCGACGAGCTCCGCCGCAACCCGGACTCGCGCCGCCTGGTCGTCAGCGCCTGGAACGTGGCCGACCTGCCGGCCATGGCGCTGCAGCCCTGCCACGTGCTGTTCCAGTTCTACGTGGTCGACGGGAAGCTGAGCTGCCAGCTGTACCAGCGCAGCGGCGACATCTTCCTGGGCGTGCCCTTCAACATCGCCAGCTACGCGCTGCTGACGCACATGGTGGCGCGCGCGACCGGCCTGGGCGTCGGCGACTTCGTCCACACCCTGGGCGACGCGCACCTGTATTCCAACCACTTCGAGCAGGCGCGCGAGCAGCTTTCGCGCGAGCCGCGCGCGCTGCCCAGGCTGGTCCTGAACCCGGCGGTGGACGACGTCTTCGGCTTCACCTTCGAGGACATCGCCGTCGAGGGCTACGATCCGCTGCCCGCGATCAGGGCGCCGGTGGCGGTCTGAGCGCGTTGCCGCGGCGTGGACGCGGCGTCACAATCGGCCCGGGCCACGGGCGGCAAGGGGAGAACGCCGTGAGGCACACATGGATCCTGGCGGCACTGGTCGCCGCCCTGGGCGCGGCGCCGGCGCGCGCCGCTGCGCCCGACGGCGCGCCGGATGCGGGCGCGATGTCCCCTGCGCACGCGGGTGGAATCCTCGGACTGGTCATCGAACTGCCCTTCGACTACCGGACGGACTGGATCGAGGAGAGCCACGTCGGCGGCCCCTCGTTCGCGGCGATGCAGCGCATCGAGGGCGAAGTCGACGTCGCCGGCGGTGATGGGCGGCGCATCGCGATGATCGCGTCGTACCGGTCCTTCGAGTCGCTGTCCAGCGTCGACCTCGCGGCGATCGCGCAGGCGGCCGCGGACGAGGCCGCGGCGGGGGAGGGCGTGCGCGCTACCGCGCGCTTCCAGCTGGACGGCTTTCCCTTCGACTTCATCGACGGCCCGGTCACCGGCGACCCGGACTACACCGAACGGATGACGATCGGCGGCGTGGTCAGCAGCGGTTTCTACCGGTTCACCGTGTTCGCCACCGATCGCGCGGTGCTGACCCCGGAGCTCGCCGACAGCCTGCGCGCTGCGCGGCTCGACTATGCGGCGCTGCTGCGCATCCGGCCCCGGTTCGAGGAGGAGGCACGGATGGCGCTGCGCGACGGCCAGCTCGACACCCCGCTCAACCGCATCGTGCTCGACGGTCGCAGCCAGGGACGCCTGACAGGGAGCATCGTGACGCGCGACGGGAACGGCGTGGTGGTGCACCGGCAGCGCGACTTCGCCATCTTCAAGTCCGGGTTGATGACCCTCCAGCACCTGGGCCTCGCGGTGTCCTGCGGTCGCGAGGACCTCGCCGGCTGGAATGCCGACGAGTTCCTGCGGCTCACCCGCGAACTCCGCGAGGACGATCCCGACCAGCGCCCGACCGGGATCAGCGCGCCGACGCCGACGACGCTGCTCGGCCTTCCGGCGCTGGCGGTGACCGCGAAGGGCGGCAAGGTCCTGCCCATGCGGCGCTCGGCCATCCGGCGCTGGCTGGTGCGCGACGGCGGGATCGCCTATGGCATCGGCGTGGAGCGCCTCAACGGTTCCCCGGTCGAGAAGCAGCTCGTGGCCCAGTTCGAGGACGCGGAGCCACGCTGCCAGTTCGACCTGCAGTTCGGCGACGGCGGCCGTACGTGAGCCGGATCGCGGGGCCGCCGCTGGTGCTGGTGGCCGCGGTCGACCGCAGGCTGGCGATCGGGCGCGGGAACGCCCTGCCCTGGCACCTCCCGGACGACCTCGCCCGCTTCAAGGCGCTGACGCTCGGGAGGACCGTGCTGATGGGGCGGCGGACCGCGGAATCGCTCGGGCGCGCGCTGCCGCGGCGCCGCAACCTGGTGCTCACCGGCAGCGGCCGCGTGCCCTTCGAGGGGATGGAGGCGGTCGCCTCGCTCGACGAGGCGCGCGGACTCGCGTCCGGCGAAGGGCAGCTGTGCGTGATCGGCGGCGCGGGGGTCTATGCGCTCGCCCTGCCGGAGGCTTCGGTGCTCTACATCACCCGGGTGGACACCGAGGTCGAGGGCGCGGACGCCTTCTTCCCGGAGTTCGACGAGGGCGCCTGGCGCGTGGTCTCGCGCGAGCCGCATCCGGCGGACGCGCGGCACGCCGTGCCGTTCGAGTTCATCGAGTACCGGCGGGACTGAGGCCGGACCGGGTCCCGCCGCGACGGGCGCAGCCGGCCGCGCCGGTCGCTCAGGTCCCGCCCTGCGGCCGTCCGGGGACCTGCACCACGCGCAGTTCGTCGCCATCGAGCCGCAGGGCCGTGAGTTTCCCGCCCCAGACCGCGCCGGTGTCGATGGCATGCACGCCGTGGCCGATGAACAGTCCCAGCGAGGACCAGTGGCCACACACGACCTTCAGCCCTCGCTCGACCCGCCCCGGGACCGCGTACCAGGGGTAGAGGCCGGGCTGCTGCGTCCCCGGGGGTCCCTTTTCCTCGAAGGCGATGCGGCCCCGCGGGCTGCAGTAGCGCATCCGGGTGAACATGTTGATGATCGCGCGCTGCCGGTCGGTCCCGCGCTGCCCGGGCGACCACGCCGGCCGGTCCCCGTACATGTTGCGCAGCAGGCCCTTCCGGGTGTCCCCGCGCAGCACCTGTTCGACCTCGGCGGCCATGGCCAGGGCGGTGTCGGCGTCCCACTTCGGCGCGATGCCGGCGTGCACCATCATCCAGCCCAGCCCGCGGTCGGCGTGCGCGAGCGGCTGCGCGCGCAGCCAGTCGAGCAGTTGGTCGCGGTCGGGCGCGAACAGCACGCGCTGCAGGTCGGGGTTCACCTTGCGCTGGTCGGCCTCCCGGCGCTCGGCGATGGCCAGCAGCGACAGGTCGTGGTTGCCGAGCACGGTGACCACGCTCTCGCGCAGCGAGTACGCCAGCCGCAGGGTCTCCAGCGACTCGCCCCCGCGGTTGACCAGGTCGCCGCAGAACCACAGCCGGTCGCGCGCGGGATCGAAGCCGATGCGCTCGAGCAGCCGCTCCGTGGGCCCCAGGCAGCCCTGGAGGTCTCCGATCGCCCAGACCGCCATGTCAGTGCAGCGTGCGCGGGACGGCGAGGGTGAAGGGCGGGATCGGCGCGTCGAAGCGCGTGCCGTCGTCGCCCACCATCCCGTAGCTGCCCTCCATCGTGCCCACCGCCGTCCCGAGCACGGCGCCGGAGGTGTAGGTGAACTGGTCGCCGGGTTCGATGCGCGGCTGTTCGCCGACCACGCCGTCGCCGCGCACTTCCTCGACGTGGCCGTTGCCGTCGGTGCTCACCCAGTGCCGCTCGAGGAGCTGCGCCGCGAGGCGGCCCAGGTTGCGGATGCGGATGGTGTAGGCGAAGACGTAGCGGTCGTCCTCGGGCGCTGACTCCTCCGCGAGGAACCGGGTCGCGATCTGGATCTCCAGGGTGTAGTCGGGTACTTCGTCCATGGGGCGAGTGTAAGCGCTCGGCGTGAACGCGGGGGCTATCCCGCGTCGCCGAGCGCGTTCGCCAGCCGCACGAAGTCGGAGACCCCGCGCTGTTCGG
>JAAZHF010000072.1 GCA_012510865.1 Gammaproteobacteria bacterium | reverse complement strand
GCCGGGGCCGTCTCGCGCCACGTGATGACCTACGGCTTCCACCCGGGGGCCGACGTGCGCGCCGAGGACGTGCGCCAGGACGGCGCCACCATGCACTTCGACCTGGTCCTGCCCGACGCCACCGCCACGCCCATGGAGCTGGCGCTGCCGGGCCGGCACAACGTGCAGAACGCGCTCGCCGCGGCCGCGGTGGCCTGGCAGCTGGGCGTGACGCCCGAGGCCATCCGCGCTGCGCTGGTCAAGTTCCAGGGCATCGGCCGCCGCTTCAACCGCCTGGCCGAGCTGACCACGGCCCGCGGCGCCACGGTGCAGCTGGTCGACGACTACGGCCACCATCCGCGCGAGCTCGCGGCGGTGTTCGAAGCCGCGCGCGGCGGCTGGCCCGAGCGCCGCCTGGTGGTGGCCTTCCAGCCGCACCGCTACAGCCGCACCCGCGACCTGCTCGACGACTTCGCCGGCGTGCTGTCCGACGTCGACGCGCTGGTGCTGACCGAGGTCTACCCCGCCGGCGAGCAGCCCCTGGCCAATGCCGACGCCCGCGCCCTGGCGCGCGCGATCCGCGCACGCGGCCGCATCGACCCGGTGGTGGTGAACGCCCCCGGCGAGCTGCGCGAGGTGCTGCCGGACATCCTCGAAGACGGCGACCTGCTGCTGGTGATGGGCGCCGGAGACATCGGCCACGTCGCCCAGCAGCTTGCCGACGCCGGCTTCCCGAAGCCGGGGGAGGGCGCATGAACGGGCGCCTGCCGCCGCTGCTCGCCACGGACCCCGCCGTCTTCGGCCGCGTCGCCGTGCTGCTGGGCGGGGATACCAGCGAGCGCGAAGTGTCGCTGGACTCCGGCAAGAACGTGCTCGAGGCCCTGCGCTCGCGCGGCGTCGACGCGCATGCCGTGGACGGCGTGCCGGCGCTGCTCGAGGCCCTGCAGGCGGGCCGCTTCGAGCGCGTGTTCAACATCCTGCACGGCGGCGTCGGCGAGAACGGCGTGCTGCAGGGCCTGCTGCAGTCCCTGGGCGTGCCGTACACCGGCTCCGGCGTGCTCGGCAGCGCGCTGACCATGGACAAGATCCGCACCAAGCAGGTCTGGCTGTCCGAAGGCCTGCCGCCGCCGCGCTACGAGCGCCTGGCGCCGGGCGCCGACCTGGTGGCGGCGGCGGACCGGCTCGGGTACCCGGTGTTCGTGAAGCCCTCCAGCGAAGGGTCCAGCGTCGGCGTCTTCCGCGTGCTGTCGGCGACGGACCTCGCTCCCGCCATCGCGTTCGCCGCCGGCTACCCCGGCGAGCTGCTGATGGAGCAGATGGTCCGCGGGGACGAGCTCACCGTCGGCATCCTCGGCGACGTGGCGCTGCCGGCGATCCGCATCGTTCCCGCCGGCGAGTGGTACGACTACCACGCCAAGTACATCGCCGACGACACGCAGTACCTGTGTCCCGGCCTCGAAGGCGGGGACGAAGCCGGGATCCGCGACCTCGCCCTGCGCGCCTTCCGCGCCGCCGGCTGCAGCGGCTGGGGCCGGGTCGACGTGATGCGCGACCGCGAGCGCGGCCTGCAGCTGATCGAGATCAATACCGCGCCCGGGATGACCGGACATTCCCTGGTGCCGAAGGCCGCCGCGGCGCTCGGCTGCGACTACGCCGAGCTGTGCTGGCGCGTTCTGGAGCAGACGCTGTGAGCGCGCTGGCGCGCATCCTCGCCTGGGCGCTGGCGGTGGCGCTGGTCGCGCTGCCGGTGGTCGCCGTGCTGCAGGGCTGGATCGGCGCCGAGCGCTGGCCGCTGCGCACCCTGCGCATCAACGACGACCTGCGGCACGTCGATCCGGCGCTGGTGCGCGAAGCGGTGCTGCCGCATGCACGGCAGGGCTTCTTCGCGGTGCGCCTGGACGAGGCGCGCGAGGCGGTCGCCCGGCTGCCGTGGGTCGAGCAGGCCGACGTCGGCAAGCGCTGGCCGGACGTGCTCGAGGTGCGGGTGCGCGAGCACCAGCCCCTGGCGCGCTGGGGCGAGGACCGCCTGCTGTCCCAGCAGGGGAAGGTGTTCCCGGTCGACGGCATCGCGGTGCCGGCGGGCCTGCCGCTGCTGCACGGCCCCGAGAGCCGCGCCGGCGACGTCATCGAGCTCTACCACGAGGCGCGCGAGCTGTTCGCGCCGCTGGGCTACGGCGTGCGCGCGCTGCTGCTCGACAGCCGCGGCAGCTGGGCCATGGTCCTGTCCAACGGCACCGAAGTGGTGATCGGCAGCCACCAGGTCCGTTCGCGCATGGCGCGGTTCGCGCGCCTGCTGCCGCAGCTGCTCGCCCAGCGGCCCCAGCCGCTGTCGCGCGCCGATCTCCGATACACGAATGGCTTCGCCCTGACCTGGGCCGAGGAACGCATTACATGAACCGCAAAGGCGACAAGGCCCTCATCGTCGGCCTCGACATCGGCACCTCCAAGGTGGTTGCGCTGGTCGGCGAGTATTCGCCGGGCAACCCGATCGAGGTGATCGGGATCGGCAGCCACGAATCGCGCGGGCTGAAGCGCGGCGTGGTGGTCGACATCGAGCCCACCGTGCAGTCGATCCAGCGCGCGATCGAGGAAGCCGAGCTGATGGCGGGCTGCGACATCCGTTCGGTCTATGCCTCGATCTCGGGCAGCCACGTGCAGTGCAAGAACTCGCCGGGCATCGTGCCGATCCGCGACGGCGAGGTGACCTGGGCCGACCTCGACCGCGTGCTCGACGCCGCCAAGGCGGTCGCGATCCCGGCCGACCAGCGCATCCTGCACGCGATCCCGCGCGAGTACGTGCTCGACGATTCGCAGGAAGGCATCCGCAACCCGGTCGGCATGACCGGCGTGCGCCTGGAGGTCCACGCGCACCTGGTGGTCTGCGCGCAGTCGGCGGCGGCCAACATCTCCAAGTGCGTGCAGCGCTGCGACCTGCAGCTCGACGACCTGGTGCTGTCCTCGCTGGCCTCCAGCACCGCGGTGCTGACCGCCGACGAGCGCGAGCTGGGCGGGGTGATGGTCGACATCGGCGCCGGCACCACCGACCTCGCGGTGTTCGTGCAGGGCGCGATCTGCCACACCTCCAGCCTGCCGATCGCCGGCGACAAGGTCACCGAGGACATCGCGCACATGCTGCGCACGCCCACGCCCGAGGCCGAGCAGATCAAGGTCCGCTACGCCTGCGCGCTCGCGCAGCTGGCCACCAGCGAGGAATCGATCCAGGTGCCGAGCGTGGGCGACCGCCCGCCGCGCCGCCTGCCGCGGCAGTCGCTGGCCCAGGCGGTGCAGGCCCGCTACGAGGAGATCTTCGAGATGGTGCAGGCGGAGCTGCGCCGCTCGGGCTTCGAGCAGCACGTGCGCGCCGGGATGGTGCTCACCGGCGGCGCCGCGAAGATGGAGGGCGTGGTCGAGCTGGCCGAGGAAATGCTGCAGATGCCGGTGCGCGTGGGCATCCCGCAGCACGTCACCGGCCTGGGCGAAGTCGTCAACAACCCGGTCCATGCCACCGGCGTGGGCCTGCTGCTGATGGGCAGCCAGATCGAACATCCGCGGCGCCCGGTCCTGCCCACCGGCCGCGCCGGGACGCTGCTCAAGAAGCTGCGCAACTGGTTCAACGGGGAGTTCTGACCATGGACGGCCGGCAAGCAAGGGGGCAACCACCACTCCTGTGGGAGCGGCCATGGCCGCGACAACGGCGGGGACGAAAACGGAAACGACCAGCAGCACTCCACGACACCCGATAACAAGAAAAAACCAGCACCACATAACGACATCAGAGGACTACGGACATGGCGCACTTCGAACTGGTTGAAAAGATGGCCCCCAACGCCGTCATCAAGGTCATTGGCGTTGGCGGCGGCGGTGGCAACGCGGTCAACCACATGGTCAACAGCAGCGTGGACGGCGTGGAGTTCATCACCGCCAACACCGACTCGCAGGCAATCAAGAACTGCGGCTCCAAGCTGCAGCTGCAGCTCGGCACCGGCGTGACCAAGGGACTGGGCGCGGGCGCGAACCCGGAAGTCGGCCGCCAGGCCGCGCTCGAGGACCGCGACCAGATCATGGAAGCGCTGCACGGCGCGGACATGGTCTTCATCACCGCCGGCATGGGCGGCGGCACCGGCACCGGCGCGGCGCCGGTGGTGGCGCAGCTGGCCAAGGAGATGGGCATTCTGACCGTGGCCGTGGTCACCAAGCCGTTCCCGTTCGAGGGCAGCCGCCGCATGCAGGTGGCGCTGAAGGGCATCGAGGAGCTGTCGGCGCACTGCGACTCGCTGATCACCATCCCCAACGAGAAGCTGATCACCGTCCTGGGCCGCAACGCGACCATGATCCAGGCCTTCCGCGCCGCCAACGACGTGCTGCTCGGCGCCGTGCAGGGCATCGCCGACCTGATCGTCCGCCCGGGCCTGATCAACGTCGACTTCGCCGACGTCCGCACGGTGATGTCGGAGATGGGCCTGGCGATGATGGGCACCGGCCACGCCCGCGGCGACGACCGCGCCCAGGCCGCGGCCGAGTCGGCGATCCAGAACCCGCTGCTCGACGACGTGAACCTGGCCGGCGCCAACGGCATCCTGGTCAACATCACCGCCGGTCCGGACTTCACCATGGCCGAGTTCGACGAGGTCGGCCGCACGGTGGAGAACTTCGCCAGCGAGGACGCGACCATCGTCATCGGCACCGTGCTCGACCCGGACATGCAGGACGACGTGCGGGTCACGGTGGTGGCGACGGGCCTCAACCGCGCGCAGGTGCGCGGCACCGGCCGCGGCGACTCCGGCTACGGCCGCGCCACGGACATGGGCCGTCGCCCTCACATCCAGCTGATCAACACCGGCCGCCGCGACGGCACCACCGGCATGCTGATCGAGGACGAGCCGCTGCAGCCGGTCCAGGCCGGGGCCGGCCTGGGACTGCGCCGCGGCTCCGCGGAGCCCGCCGCCCCGGCCACCCCGGCGGTCGCGGACTTCGGCAGCGGCAGCGACGCCGGCTACCTCGACATCCCGGCCTTCCTGCGCCGCCAGGCCGACTGACCGGGCCGTCCGCCGGGACGACCCGCCCGCACGGGCCCCTTCCCCCGCCCGGGGGAAGGGGTCGCTGCGTTCAGGTTCAGCGGCCCGCGTGTTAAATTGCGAACCGCTCTCATCCGCCTGCGTGCTTGATTTGCCGGGCATCCACACCCAGAGTCCGTGAATGGTCCAGCAGCGCACCATCAAGAACGTCACCCGCGCCACCGGCGTGGGGCTGCACAGCGGTGAGAAGGTCTACATGACCCTCCGCCCGGCGCCGCCCGACGCCGGCATCGTGTTCCGCCGCGTCGACGTCGAGCCGCCGGTCGAGATCCCGGCCCATGCCACCCTCGTCACCGAGACCACCCTGTGCACCGGCCTGTCCACCGGCGGCGCCAACGTGCAGACCGTGGAACACCTGATGTCGGCCCTGGCCGGGCTCGGGATCGACAACATCCTGGTCGAGCTGTCCGCGGCCGAAGTGCCGATCATGGACGGCTCCTCGGGGCCGTTCGTGTTCCTGCTGAAGTCGGCCGGCATCGTCGAGCAGGACGCGCCCAAGCGCTTCATCCGCGTCACCCGGCCGGTCGAGGTCCGCGACGGCGACAAGATCGCCCGCTTCGAGCCCTTCGACGGCTTCCGCCTGGGCTTCACCATCGACTTCAACCATCCCGCCATCCCGACCACGCGCTCCCGGGCCGTGGTCGAGTTCTCGACCGAGAACTACATCCGCGAGGTCAGCCGCGCCCGCACCTTCGGCTTCATGCGCGACCTCGAGTACATGCGCGACCGCAACCTCGGCCTCGGCGGCTCGATGGACAACGCCATCGTGCTCGACGACTTCCGGGTGCTGAACGAGGACGGCCTGCGCTACGCCGACGAGTTCGTGCGCCACAAGATCCTCGACGCCATCGGCGACCTGTACCTGGCGGGCCGCCCGATCATCGGCGCCTTCGAGGGCTACAAGTCCGGGCACGCGCTCAACAACACCCTGGTCCGCGCCCTGCTGGCCGAGACCGGGTCCTGGGAGGAAGTGACCTTCCCGGAGGAGGCGGCCGGCCCGGTCGCCTACGGCGAACTGCAGCCGGCGGCCTGAGCCGCGCCTGGCGGCCACTGCCGGCCGCCGCCGCCCTTCGCAAACCCGTATCGGGCCTGTCCGGCCTTCACCCGGCCTTGCCCCGCAGGTCACACTTTTACGAAAAATTAACGAAAATCGAATAAAAAGAGGCGGTCCGGTTAACTTTTCGAGGTGCTCCGGCCGTTAGGATGCCCCGTCGGCGCCAGAAGCGCCGGTCTTTCAGGACCCGTCCCCGCCGTCGCCGGAAGGCTCGCGCAGGGACGCCAAGGCGGCCCGTAGCGAGTCAGGTGCGGACGCCGACAACGGACGTACGGCCGCATCGGCCCGCGCAGGCGGGAACAGCGGCTGGGTGGTCGTCCTGACCCTGAGCTCGTGGACCTCCAGCCCGTGCGAGCGGGCGGCCTCCAGGAGCGCCGGAGCCGCCAGCCTCAGGCTGGCGTTCCACAGCGGCGAATCCACCAGGTACACCAGCCTTGCACCATCGATGTTCGCAAGCCGCGCATGTGCGGAAAGTGAAGCAGGCAGATGGGGACGCAGGGTGCGGTCGAGGGCGTCCAGCCATAGGGCGCGCTTGACCGGGGAGCGGCCGGAAACGTCGGCCGCGAGCGCGTCGAACGCGGCGCGCAGACCGTTGGGGGAGGCCGACCTGGCAGCACCGGAAGACATGCAGAAGACTCTACACCGTACGATCCAACACTCCTACGACTGGCTGGCGCACTACGTCCGCCTCGGCGCGCGCCGCGCGGTCCGGGCGGCCGCCGGCCATCCCGCCGCGGTCCTGTCCGCGACCCTGGTCCTGGGCGCCGTCGCCGGCGCCGCCGTGCAGTCGGCCGAGGTCAACGCCCTGCGCGCCGAACTCGCCAGCCAGGACGCCCAGCTCGAGGACACCCGCCGCGAGGCCCAGCGCGAGGTCAACGCGCTCGCCGCCCGCCTGGGCGAGCTCCAGGCGCAGGCCAACCGCCTCAACGCCCTCGGCGACCGCCTGACGCGCGTGGCCCAGCTCGGCGACGGCGAGTTCGACTTCAACAGCCCCGTCGGACTGGGCGGCCACGGCCCGGTCGAGGACATGGCCGCCAGCGAGCTGCGCGAGGGCATCGCCGGCCTCGACCTGGAGTTCGGCGCCGCCGGCGGCCAGCTCTCGGTCCTGGAGATGCTGCTGTTCAACCGCGAGCTGGACCGCAACGCCGTGCCGTCGCGCTCGCCGGTCGCCGCGAGCTACATCACCTCGGGCTTCGGCCGCCGCGCCGACCCCTTCGGCCGCGGCGCCGCCTGGCACAAGGGCATCGACTTCAGCGCCAACACCGGCGACACGGTCATGGCCGTGGCCGACGGCGTGGTCAGCTATTCGGGCCGCCGCTCGGGCTACGGCAACGTGGTCGAGATCGACCACGGCAACGGCTACGTCACCCGCTACGCCCACAACTCGGCCAACGTGGTCCAGGTCGGCGACCTGGTCCGCGCCGGCCAGAAGATCGCCCGCGCCGGCAGCACCGGCCGCAGCACCGGCGCCCACGTCCACTTCGAGGTCTGGGACGACGGCCGGGTGGTGAACCCGCGGAAGTTCCTCGGCGGCAACCACTGAGGGATCCGGATCCGGACCGCGGCGTGGCCGCTCCCGGCTCTTGATAGGCGGGGTCGCGACCCCCACGGTACAATGTCGCGGCCAGCTGGAAAGGGCGCCCTGCGCCCTTTTCCCGTTTCAGGGCCTTCCATCCATCCAACCGGTTTCCAAATGCTCAATCGCCTGCTCACCAGCGTCTTCGGCAGCCGCAACGAACGCATCGTCGGACAGTTCAACAAGATCGTCGCCAAGGTCAACGCGCTCGAGCCGCAGATGCAGGCCCTCTCGGACGCCGAGCTCCAGGCCAAGACGCCGGAGTTCAAGCAGCGCATCGCCAACGGCGAATCGCTGGACAAGCTCCTGCCGGAGGCCTTCGCGGTCCGCCGCGAGGCCTCGGTCCGCGTCCTGGGCATGCGCCACTACGACGTGCAGCTGGTCGGCGGCATG
>JAAZHF010000071.1 GCA_012510865.1 Gammaproteobacteria bacterium | reverse complement strand
TGGCGGTGCAGGTGCTGGCGGGCCACATGCGCAGCGGCGACTTCTCCGCGTTCGCCAGGGACGCGGTGCCGCCGGCGCTGCACTCGCGCCTGCAGGCCGCCTGGCGCGCCGGCGCCACGCGCTGGCCGCTGGACGAACTGCCCTTCTCCGAACACCTGCCCGCGGTGATGGGCGCTCTCGCGGCGGATGACGCCGAGGCCACGCTGCTGGCGGGGTTCGACCGCCAGTTCGCCGGCTCCGCGCGCGAGATCCGCGCGGCGGCCGCGACCATGGGCATGTTCGGCATGCAGTACGTGGAGCACCAGGGCGATTTCAGCGACGGCGAGCGCGACCACTACCCGCAGCTGATCGCGGCGGTCGCGCGGTGGGCCGCCGGCGCGCCGATCGCCGACCGCGAGCGGGCCGCGGGCGCCATCGCGCGCCTGGCGGCGGCCGCACGGGCCGCGGGGCCGGCCAGCGCCGGGGACCTCGCCGAGGCCGGCATGGACGACTCGCTGGCGCGCATCGGCGCCTTCTCGCTGGAAGCGCGGGCGGTGCTCGCCGGCTACGGACTGGACCTCGACGCCGCGCTCGGCAGCGTCGAGGCCGGGCTGCAGGTGCAGCAGGGCGACCGCGCCACCGTGCGCCTCCGCTACGTGCTGGCCGGCAGCGAGATCGACACCGTGGTGGACGTGGAGCACATCGACGGCCGCTGGTACCTCAGCGACTTCCTGCGCCACGCGCGCGAGGCCGCGGGCGACCATGGCGCGCCACCTGCGCCACCCCCACCGCAGGCACCGGCGGCGCCGCCCGAACCGGTGGCCGCGCCCTGAGCCCCGCCCCGCGGCGGCGCGCGGGGAGCGACCGGCGCCTTGGGCATAATGTCGGGATGCCCACCCAGCCCTCCCTGTTCGACGAAGGCCCCCCCGCCGCGGCCACGACCGTACCGGCGACCGCGGCCACCGGCGCGCGCGGCGCGCGGCGCACCCGCCCGCTGTGGGCGCGCCTGCTCGGCCGGCTGCTGTCGCCCTGGATCGGGCTCGGAATCGAACCCGAGGTCCCCGGCGAGGCCGTGCGCGACCGCCAGGTCTGCTACGTGCTCGAGGACTACGGCCTGTCCAATGCGCTGATCCTCGACCGCGCCTGCCGCGAGGCCGGCCTGCCGTCGCCGCTGGTGCCGCTCCCGGGCGACCTGCTGGGCCGCAAGCGCGCCTACGTCGCGCTGTCGCGGCGCAACGCGGGCAGCGCGCTGGCGCTGGCCACCCAGATCGCGACCCAGCGCAAGCCGGCGAGGAAGAAGAGCCACTCCGACTCGCTGGCGCGCCTTCTCGACGCCCACCATGCCGACCCTTCGCTCGACGTGCAGCTGGTGCCGGTGTCGATCTTCGTCGGCCGCGCGCCGGACAAGAACAGCGGATGGTTCTCGGTGCTGTTCTCCGAGAACTGGGCCATCGTGGGCCGCTTCCGGCGCCTGCTCGCGATCCTGCTCAACGGGCGCGACACCCTGGTGCGCTTCTCGACGCCGGTCGCGGTGCGCGAGGTCATCGCCGAGGGGCTGGAGCGCGAGCGGGAAGTTCGCAAGCTCTCGCGCCTGCTGCGCACCCACTTCAACCGCATCCGCGCCGCGATCATCGGGCCCGACCTCTCCACCCGCCGCCTGCTGGTGGACAAGGTGCTTTCGTCCGCGCCGGTGCGCGAGGCGATCGCCGACCAGGCCCGCCGCGAGGGCGGCGACCCCGCGAAAGCGCAGGCGGAGGCCTGGAAGAAGGCCCACGGCTACGCCTACGAGATCGCCGCCGACTACTCGCACCCGGTGGTGCGCTCGGCCAGCTTCCTGCTGACCACGGTCTGGAACCGGATCTTCCGCGGCGTGCTGGTGCACCACCTCGACCGGCTCAAGGCGGTCGCGCCCGGCAACGAGATCGTCTACGTGCCCTGCCACCGCAGCCACATGGACTACCTGCTGCTGTCCTACCTGCTGTTCACCCGCGGCATCGTGCCGCCGCACATCGCCGCGGGCATCAACCTGAACCTGCCGGTCATCGGGACCATCCTGCGCAAGGGCGGCGCCTTCTTCATCCGCCGCAGCTTCCGCGGCAACGCCCTGTATTCAGCGGTGTTCAGCGAGTACGTGGCGCAGCTGGTGTCGGGCGGCTATTCCATCGAGTACTTCATCGAGGGCGGGCGCTCGCGCACCGGGCGGCTGCTGCAGCCCAAGGGCGGCATGGTGGCCATGACCGTGCGCGCGTTCCTGCGGCAGCCGACCCGACCGGTGCTGTTCCAGCCGGTCTACATCGGCTACGAGAAGCTGATGGAGGGCAACAGCTACCTCGACGAGCTCAGCGGCAAGCCCAAGGAGAAGGAGTCGATCTGGGCGCTGCTGGGGGGCATCCCGAAGGTGCTGCGGCAGAACTACGGCCAGGTCGTGGTGAACTTCGGCGAACCCATCCCGCTGGCCGACATCCTCGCCGAGCACGCGGGCGACTGGGACGGCAGGCCGCTGGCCGACGAGGACAAGCCGGACTGGCTGTCGACGACGGTCGACGCCACCGCGCTGCGCATCCAGGAGCACGTGAACGCCGCCGCCGACGTCAACCCGATCAACCTGCTGGCGCTGGCGCTGCTGTCCACCCCCAAGCACGCGATGGGCGAGGGCGACCTCACCGCCCAGATCCTGCTTTCGAAGAAGCTGCTGGCCGAGGTCCCCTACAGCCCGCTGGTGACCGTGATCCCGCACTCGCCGGCGCAGATCATCGCCCACGGCGAGGAGATCGGCGTGCTGCACCGCGTGGTGCACCCGCTCGGCGACGTGCTGCGCGTGGACGGCGACACCGCGGTGCTCCTGTCCTACTTCCGCAACAACGTCGTCCACCTGTTCACGGCCTCGGCCTGGATCGCGTGCTGCTTCCTGCACAACCGGCGCATGTCGCGC
>JAAZHF010000464.1 GCA_012510865.1 Gammaproteobacteria bacterium | reverse complement strand
TCGGCAATCCGATAGCGGGCCACTCCTACACAGGCAAGATGCCTGGATCTGTGTCACGGGAGTGCGGCCTAACAAGTCATTCAAGCCGACGCCGCTTCGCGGCGCGGCTTAATTCCGGCGTTAGGCCCGCATCATGCAGAGTCGCGAGTCCAGTAGAGCAATCACCGTCGGCTCTCTTGCAACCTTTCTTGCGGCATTGGCGCTATCGGTCCCGCTCCTGGAGCGGCTAGCTGCTGCAGCATGGCAGTGGTACAAGTTCGCCGGGTACTCAAGTGCGGGCCACATTAGCCTCAGCCTTAAGACGGGCCAGATATTCTCCGCCCTGCTAGTGGGCACATTTGGGCTCGCTCTGTGGTTCAATCGGCTCGCGCGCCGTCGTGCAACACCTCGCGCCAAGCTCTGGTCATTCGGCGCCATGTGCATCGCGGCAGCAGTTCTTCTGGGGTACTGGCTCTTGGGCGCGAGCAGCCTCAACGTATGGCGGGCCTAACAATGCGTTCAAGCCGAAGCCGCTTCGTTACGCAAAGCACATGGCAGGTACAACTTGCCATGTGCTTTGCTCCACTACGCGTCTCGGCTTAACTTAGGTGTTAGGCCTGCGGAGCAAGAGATGAGGCTACTCATTGCAATAGCTACTGCCGGATTGCTCGTTGCCGCCGGGAGCGCCGCCTGCGCCAGTTCGGGCGCCGATGCGATTGAGCAGGAGCTACGCTCATCGCCGTCCGTGTCTTTCTACTTTGTCTCTCGGACAGAAAACTACGACTACAACCCTCGTAAGATTAAGGCAGAGGCTAGCGTGGTCGTCCGGCGGTCTTGTGGCGCAAACTGCCACAACTTCATGGCGCCTATTCTGGCCAGCCTGAGGGTCTCAAAGAGAACTGAGTGCCAGCCTGGACAGCAAGATCTTCTGATTACATTTGGCCAAGCACAGCTTGTCTACAGCTACAGTGGCAGACAGGCCATGTATCAAGGACAGTGCTACTTCAACCCAGAAAGCGTCCACCGATTCCTCCAACATGATGGTTTCTTCTTCCGGTAGCATCAGGGCCGCAGGCCTAACAATTCGTTCAAGCCGAACTTGCTTCGCTACACCAAACACATGGCAGAAAAAGATTGCCATGTGTTTGGCTCCGCTACGCAAGTCGGCTTAACTCAGGGGTTAGGCCCGCATCATGCAGAGTCGCGAGTCCAGTAAAGCAATCACCGTCGGCTCTCTTGCAACGCTCCTTGCGGCATTGGCGCTATCGGTCCCGCTCCTGGAGCGGCTAGCTGCTGCAGCATGGCAGTGGTACAAGTTCGCCGGGTACTCAAGTGCGGGGCACATCAGCCTCAGCCTTGAAACTGGTCAGATATTCTCTGCCCTGCTGGCGGCCACATTTGGGCTCGCTCTGTGGTTCAATCGGATTGCGCGCCGTCGCGCTGCACGTCGCGCCAAGATCTGGTCGTTCTGCGCCATGTGCATTGCGGCAGTAGTTCTTCTGGGGTACTGGCTCTTGGGTGCAAGCAACCTCAACGTATGGCGGGCCTAACAATGCGTTCAAGCCGAAGCCGCTTCGTTACGCAAAGCACATGGCAGGTACAGCTTGCCATGTGCTTTGCTCCACTACGCGTCTCGGCTTAACTTGGGTGTTAGGCGTCACTGGTCGTATCCCATCAACTTCGGCAAGGAGAGCACTATGAAGAATTATGGCTTTGGTTCTTGGGTTGGCCCGGCACTGGGGGTCGCTGGTGCAGTAGCTGGCCTTTCAGCAAGTG
>JAAZHF010000070.1 GCA_012510865.1 Gammaproteobacteria bacterium | reverse complement strand
GTCTCGGTCAGCGTGCCGATCTGGTTGACCTTGATCAGGATCGCATTGGCGGTGCCGCTGTCGATGCCCTGGCGGAAGATCGCCGGGTTGGTCACGAACAGGTCGTCGCCGACCAGCTGCACGCGCTTGCCCAGGCGCTGCGTCAGCAGCTTCCAGCCGTCCCAGTCGGCCTCCGCCATGCCGTCCTCGATGGTGACGATCGGGTACTGGTCGCACCAGGACTCGAGGAAGTCGGTGAACTGCTCAGCCGTCAGGCGCTTGCCCTCGCCGACCAGGTGGAACTTGCCGTTATCGTGGAATTCGCTCGACGCCACGTCCAGGCCGAGCAGCACGTCGTCGCCGGCGCGGTAGCCGGCCTTGCCGATGGCTTCCAGGATGGTGTCGAGCGCCTCCACGTTGCTGCGCAGGTCGGGCGCGAAGCCGCCCTCGTCGCCGACCGCGGTCGACAGGCCGTGGCCCTTCAGCACCGACTTCAGCGCGTGGAAGATCTCGGTGCCGGCGCGCAGGCTCTCGGAAAAGGAGTCGAAGCCGACCGGCAGCACCATGAATTCCTGAAGGTCGACGTTGTTGTCGGCGTGGGCGCCGCCGTTGATGATGTTCATCATCGGCACCGGCAGCACCGGGGAGCGGTCGCCGGCCAGCAGCTGCCACAGCGGGATGCGGCGCGAGGCCGCGACCGCGTGCGCCGCCGCCATCGACACGCCCAGCAGCGCGTTGGCGCCCAGGCGGCCCTTGTTGTCGGTGCCGTCGAGGTCGATCAGGCGCTTGTCCAGCCCGGCCTGGTCGGCGGCGTCGAAGCCCTGCAGCGCCTCGGCGATCGCGCCGTTGACGTTGGCCACCGCGCGGGTCACGCCCTTGCCCAGGTAGCGGGTCTTGTCGCCGTCGCGCAGCTCCACCGCCTCGCGGGTCCCGGTCGAGGCGCCCGAGGGCACCATGGCGCGGCCGAAGGCGCCGTCGGCGAGGGTCACCTCGGCTTCGAGCGTGGGGTTGCCGCGGCTGTCGAGGATTTCACGGGCGTGGATCCGGGCGATGTTGGTCATGGTCTCGCTTTGTCGCTCAAGTGGGTGGGACTGCGGTGGTGCATCGATGCTGTAGGAGCGGCTCTAGCCGCGAAACCGGGTTGTGGGGCACGGCGATCGCGGCTGTAGCCGCTCCTACAGGGATTGTTCGAGGAAGCCGGCGCGCTTGGTGACGGCGTCGAGCTCGAGCATCGTCTCCAGCAGGGCGCGCATCTTCGGCAGCGGCCAGGCGTTGGGGCCGTCGCTCAGCGCCTTCGCGGGGTCGGGGTGCGTCTCCATGAAGACGCCCGACACGCCCACGGCGATCGCGGCCCGCGCCAGCACCGGCACGAACTCGCGCTGGCCGCCGCTGGAGGTGCCCTGCCCGCCCGGAAGCTGCACGGAATGGGTCGCGTCGAACACCACCGGGCAGCCGGTGTCGCGCATCACCGCGAGGGAGCGCATGTCGCTGACCAGGTTGTTGTAGCCGAAGCTGGCGCCGCGCTCGCAGACCATGATCTGCCGGTTCCCGGTCGACTTCGCCTTCTCGACCACCGGCTTCATGTCCCAGGGCGAGAGGAACTGGCCCTTCTTGATGTTCACCGGCTTGCCGGCCGCGCAGACCTTGCGGATGAAGTCGGTCTGGCGCACCAGGAAGGCAGGCGTCTGCAGCACGTCGACGACGCTGGCGACCTCGTCCATCGGCGTGTATTCGTGCACGTCGGTCAGCACCGGCACGCCGACCTGGCGCTTCACTTCGCCCAGCACGCGCAGGCCCTCCTCCATGCCCGGTCCGCGGAAGGCGGTTCCCGAGGTGCGGTTGGCCTTGTCGAAGCTCGACTTGAAGATGAAGTTGATCCCGAGCGCGCCGGTGATCTCCTTGAGCTGCCCGGCCACGTCGAGCTGGAGCTGCTCGCTTTCGACCACGCAGGGCCCGGCGATGAGGAAAAACGGCCGGTCGAGGCCGACTTCGAAGCCGCAAAGGTTCATGTGGAAGCCTTTTTTCTCTTGCTCACGCGCTCGCCTCCTTCAGGAGCTTGCCACCGGCCCTGCGCTCGCGCGCGGCG
This sequence comes from Gammaproteobacteria bacterium, assembly GCA_012510865.1. Lineage (GTDB taxonomy): Bacteria > Pseudomonadota > Gammaproteobacteria > Xanthomonadales > Xanthomonadaceae > Luteimonas. The sequence goes on along the minus strand of JAAZHF010000070.1, from coordinate 1,405 downwards.
CGGACGAAGCCGATGAACAGCGGATGGCCGCCGCGCGGGGTGGACTGGAACTCGGGGTGCGCCTGGCAGGCGATGAACCAGGGGTGGCCCGGGAGTTCGATCATCTCCACCAGCAGGTCGTCCATCGACTTGGCGCTGACCACCAGGCCGGCGTCCTCGAGCTGGGTCCGGTAGCGGTTGTTGAACTCGTACCGGTGGCGGTGGCGCTCGGCCACGACGTCCTTGCCGTAGAGCTCGCGTGCCTTCGTGCCCGGCTTGAGGCGCTGCTCCTGCAGGCCCAGGCGCATGGTGCCGCCGAGGTCGCTGTCCTCGCCGCGGCGCTCGACCTCGCCCGCCTTGGTGCGCCATTCCGTGATCAGGCCGATCACCGGGTGCGGCGTCTTGCGGTCGTTCTCGGTGCTGTTGGCGCCTTCCAGCCCGGCCACGTGGCGCGCGAAGTCGACCACCGCCGCCTGCATGCCGTAGCAGATGCCGAAGTAGGGCAGCCCGGTCTCGCGCGCGTACCGCGACGTCAGCACCTTGCCTTCGAAGCCGCGGTCGCCGAAGCCGCCCGGGACCAGCACCCCGTCGACCCCGGCCAGCACGGCCGCGGCGCCGTCGCGCTCGATGTCCTGCGACTCCACCCACTCCAGGTTGACCCGCGTCCGCTGGCGGATGCCGCCGTGGCGCAGGGCCTCGGCCACCGACTTGTAGGCGTCCTTGTGGTCGACGTACTTCCCGACCACGGCGATGGTGACCTCGTCGATCGGGTTCTGGGTGGCGTCCACCACCGCCTCCCACTCCGAGAGATCGGCCTCCGGCGCGGCCCGGTCGGCCAGCCGCAGGCGCTCCACCACGTAGCCGTCCAGCCCCTGGCTCTGCAGCCAGGCCGGGATCTTGTAGATGTTGTCCAGGTCGACGATCGAGATCACCGCCTTCTCGGACACGTTGGTGAACAGGGCGATCTTGCGGCGCTCGCTGTCGGGCAGCGGCTGCTCGCTGCGGCACAGCAGCACGTCGGGCTGGATGCCGATCGAGCGCAGCTCCTTCACCGAATGCTGGGTGGGCTTGGTCTTGAGCTCGCCCGCCGCCGCGATCCAGGGCACCAGGGTCAGGTGCAGGAAGATCGCCTTGTCCGGGCCGCGCTCGGTGCGGATCTGGCGGATGGCCTCGAGGAAGGGCAGCGACTCGATGTCGCCCACCGTGCCGCCGATCTCCACCAGCCCGACGTCGAAGCCCTGGGTGGCGGTGTCGATGCAGCGCTTGATCTCGTCGGTGATGTGCGGGATCACCTGCACGGTGGCGCCGAGGTAGTCGCCGCTGCGCTCCTTGCGGATCACCGACTCGTAGATCTTGCCGGTGGTGATCGAATTCTTGCCCGACAGGCGGACGTTGATGAAGCGCTCGTAGTGGCCCAGGTCCAGGT
>JAAZHF010000069.1 GCA_012510865.1 Gammaproteobacteria bacterium | reverse complement strand
GGTCGGGACGCCAAGTCCCGCCGCCCACGCACGCAGCTCGTCCGCGCCGAATCCGTCCAGCCACCGCCCCACCACGACCGCACGCTCGCGGTAGCGGCTGGCGAAGCGCGCCGGCGGATCGGAGTGCGTGAGGTTCCGGCCGCCCTTGCCGGCGATCAGGAACTTGCGCCCGACCGAGCCCTTGGCTTCGTAGACATCGACCTCGCAGCCGGCCCCCCGCAGCGTCTCCGCGGCGAACAGGCCCGCCGGGCCGCCGCCGACGACGGCCACCCGGGGCGCCCCGGCCCGCCCCTGGGTGGTGCCCGGCGCCGCCTGCATCGCGCCCTCAGGCCTTGCGCAGGAAGCAGGTCTTCAGGACCAGGTCCCGGATCCTGTCGGAGTGTCCTTCGATGTTCTCGGGATCGCCGTCGATCAGGCGGATGTTGCGGATCATCGTGCCCTGCTTGAGCGGGATCGACGAACCCTTGACCTTCAGGTCCTTGATCACGACCACGCTGTCGCCGGCCTCGAGCGGATTCCCGTTGACGTCGCGCACGACCACGGCGTCGCCAGCGCCGGCCGCGGCATCCGCGGACGTCCACTCATGGCCGCAGTCCGGGCAGACGTAGAGCGCACCGTCGGGATAGGTGTTCTCGAGGCCGCACTGCGGGCAGGCGGGGATGGTGGCGGGCATGGCGACTCCAGTCGTGCGATGGGACGCCTCATTGTAGCCGCCGCGCCCGGCGGGCCCCCGCGTCTCCGGCTGCCGGGCGCAGCACCCGCGCCGCGCGCCGCAGGCGCTGCAGCGGCGTGGGGTCCACCGGGCCGTCGTCGAGCAGGGTGTCCGCCAGCGCGCGGCGCAGCGGCGGGAGCGCGCGACCGGCACCGATGATCGCCCGCCGCAGCGGCCGCATCGGCGCGCGGTCGTCGGTGAACACGCGCACGACCACGCCGGTCCCCAGGAACAGCGTCGCGCAGCCCGCGCGGTGGCGGCGCTGGTAGCGCGCCAGCAGGGCGGGGTCGGCGGGGTCGCCGTGCCGGTCCACCGCGTCGGCGACCGCCGAGGCCAGCCGTTCGACGCTGGCAAGGCCCAGGTTGAATCCGTGCGCCGTCACCGGGTGCATCCCGACCGCGGCGTCGCCGACCAGGGCGAAGCGGCGACCGACGAAGCGGTGGGCCCAGGTCGCCACCAGCGGATACGCATGCACCTCGCCGGCGAGCACCATGGCCCCGAACCGGTCCCGGTAGCGCGCCTGCAGCTCGGCCGAGTACGCGGCCGGGTCCAGCGCCTTGAGCCGCGCGGCCTCGGCCCCGGGCACCGTGACCACGGCCGACGCCAGGCCGTCGTTCAGGGGCAGGAGCGCGCGCGTCTGCCCCTCGCCGAACCACTCCCAGGCCACGCCGCCGTGCGGGCGCTCCAGCCGCACCCGGGAGACCAGCATGGTCTTGCCGAAGTCGTGCATCGCGACCGGGATGCCCATGGCGCGCCGCGTCGAGGAGAAGCGGCTGTCCGCCGCGACCAGCAGCGGTGCCTCGAGGCGGCGCCCGTCCTCCAACGCGACC
>JAAZHF010000068.1 GCA_012510865.1 Gammaproteobacteria bacterium | reverse complement strand
GGTGCATCCGTCGACCTCGAACGAGGAGGGCGCGCTGCTCGCCCGCCTGGCCGAGGGCCTGGGCACCGGCAACCTCGACCACCGCATCGCCCAGAACGACCTGTCCGACGGCGCCGTCGCCGAGGCCTTCGGGATGGCCGTCGAGGACATCGAGAAGGCCGACGCCATCGTCATCGTCGGCAGCAACCTCCGGCACGAGCTGCCGCTGGTCCACCAGCGCGTGCGCAAGGCCTGGCGCGCCGGGGCGAAGGTCCACGTGGTGAACCCGGTGGACTTCGAGTTCACCTTCGACATCAGCCACCGCTCGATCGTGGCGCCGTCGCGGATCGCCGACGCGCTGTCCGCGCCGGAGCTCGCGCAGGCGCTGGAAGGCGCCACACGCGCGGTCGTGATCGTCGGCGCGGTCGCCGAGTGCGGCATCCATGCCGCGGCCATCCGCGCCGCCGCCGCCGGCTTCGCCGGCCGGGTGGGCGCCGCGCTGTGCCGCGTGCCGCAGGGTGCCAACGCGGTCGGCCTGGCCCGCCACGGCGTGCTGCCGCGCTCGCGCGACGCCGCCGCCATGCTGGCGCAGCCGCGCGGCGGATATGTCATCTACGGCATCGAGCCCGGCCTCGACTTCGCCGACCCGGCGCGCGCCATGGAGGCGCTCGGTGGTGCGCAGGTGGTGGCCTTCAGCCACTTCGCCTGCCAGTCCACCCGCCGCGTCGCCGACGTGATCCTGCCGATCGGCCTGCTGCCCGAGCTCGACGCGACCCTGACCAACCTGGACGGCCGCGACCAGCGCACCGTCGCCGGCGGCAAGCTGCCGGGCGAGGCGCGGCCGGGCTGGAAGGCCCTGCGCGCGCTGGGCGGCGCGCTGGGCGTCGACGGCTTCGACTTCGTCGACTTCGCCGATGTCCGCGCCCTCGCGGTGCCGCGGCAGGTGGACGTGGCCCGCGGCGCGGCGCCCGTCGCCGCGGGCGGGGGACTCGAGCTGGCCGTGTCGCAGGCGATCTACCGCGTGGACGGCGTGACCCGCCGCGCCGCGGCGCTGCAGGCGCACCCGCTGACCACCGGGCCCCGGATCACGCTGCATCCCGAGGACGCGGCCGCGGCCGGCGTGGCCGCGGGCGGCATGGCGCGCGTGGCCAACGGCGCCGGGACCGCGACCCTGCCGGTCGCCACCAGCACGGCGGTCGCGCGCGGCGCGGCCCTGGTCGAATCCGGATACGGCGCCACCGCGGCGCTGGGCGCCGGCACGGTGCGGGTGGAGGCCGCATGAGCACGACGACGAACACTACCGCCACCGTGCTTCTCGGCTGGCTCGAGCCCTTCCGCGCCTGGTTGGATTCGCTGGGCGCGATCGGAACGGTGATCTGGCTGGTGCTGCTGATCCTGGCGATCGCCGTCCCGGTGATCACCGCCGTGGCCTTCTACGTGGTCTGGGAGCGCAAGCTGATCGGCTGGATGCACGTCCGCCACGGGCCGATGTACGTCGGCTTCGGCGTGCTGCAGGCCTTCGCCGACGTCTTCAAGCTGCTGTTCAAGGAAGTCATCCGCCCGAGCGCGGCGCACAAGGTGTTGTACATCCTGGCGCCGCTGATCACGCTCGCGCCGGCCTTCGCGGCGTGGGCCGTGGTTCCCTTCGACTCGCAGCTGGTGCTGTCCAACGCCAACGCGGGCCTGCTGTACCTGCTGGCGCTGGTGTCGATGGGCGTGTACGGCGTGATCATCGCCGGCTGGGCGTCGAACTCGAAGTACGCGTTCCTCGGCGCGATGCGCTCCGCGGCCCAGGTGGTCAGCTACGAGATCGCGATGGGCTTCGCCCTGGTCGGCGTCATGGTCGGCGCCGGCAGCCTGAACCTGAGCGAGATCGTGATGGCGCAATCCGGCGACGCCGGCTTCCTGGAGTGGTTCTGGGTGCCGATGCTGCCGCTGTTCGTCGTCTACTTCGTGTCCGGCGTGGCCGAGACCAACCGCGCGCCCTTCGACGTGGTCGAAGGCGAGAGCGAGATCGTGGCCGGCCATATGGTCGAGTACTCGGGTTCGGTGTTCGCGCTGTTCTTCCTGGCCGAGTACGCGAACATGATGCTGGTGAGCTTCCTCACCGCGACCTTCTTCCTCGGCGGCTGGCTGTCGCCGGTGCCCGCGGCGTGGATCCCCGACGTCCCCGTACTTTCGGTCGTCCTCGGCGACGGCTGGTGGTGGCTGTTCGCGAAGGTCTTCTTCTTCGCCAGCTGCTTCATCTGGTTCCGGGCGACGTTCCCGCGCTACCGCTACGACCAGATCATGCGCCTGGGCTGGAAGGTCTTCATTCCGCTGTCGATCGCGTGGATCGCGGTCACGGCGCTGATGGCGTACTTCGGCGTGTTCGAGGCAGGTGCTTGATGGACAAGTTGATTTCCCGGGCGCGGAGCCTGCTCCTGATCGAGATGATCCAGGGCATGGCGCTGACCTTCAGGTACCTGTGGCGGCCGAAGTACACGGTGATGTACCCGATGGAGAAGATCCCGCAGTCGCCGCGGTTCCGTGGGCTGCATGCGCTGCGCCGCTATCCCAACGGCGAGGAGCGCTGCATTGCCTGCAAGCTGTGCGAGGCCGTCTGCCCGGCGCTGGCGATCACCATCGACTCCGAGCAGCGCGAGGACAACACCCGCCGCACAACGCGCTACGAGATCGACCTGTTCAAGTGCATCTACTGCGGCTTCTGCGAGGAGTCGTGCCCGGTGGACTCGATCGTCGAGACCCACATCCACGAATACCACTTCGAGAACCGCGGCGAGAACATCGTCACCAAGCCGCAGCTGCTGGCGATCGGCGACCGCCTCGAGTCCGAGATCGCCGAGCGCCGCGCCGCCGACGCCGCCTACAGGTAAGCCATGGACTTCGTACAGCTCGCATTCTTCGCATTCGCCGCCGTCGCGATCGCATCGTCGATCGCCGTCATCGGCGCGCGCAACCCGGTGCACTCGGCCCTGTTCCTGGTGCTCACGTTCTTCACCGTGGCCTGCACCTGGATCATCGCAGGCGCGGAGTTCCTCGGCGTCGCGCTCATCCTGGTCTACGTCGGCGCCGTGATGGTGCTGTTCCTGTTCGTGGTGATGATGCTCGACATCGACCTCGTGCCCCTCAACGAGGGCTACGTCCGCTACCTGCCCGTGGGGCTTCTGGTGGCCGCGGTCATGCTGGTCGAGCTGCTCTCGCTGATCGGGATCATGGCCTTCGTCGAGACGCCCTTCGGCGCCGACCCGGTGGAGGCGCAGGGCGTGCCGAACACGGTGTGGGTCGCGCGCCGGCTGTTCACCGACTTCCTGCTTCCGTTCGAAGTCGCCGCCGTCATCCTCACCGTGGCCATCGTCGCCGCGGTCACGCTGACGCTGCGCCGCCGCGAGGGCACCAAGCACCAGGTCCCGGGCGAGCAGGTGCGGACCCGGCCGGGCGACCGGCTGCGCATGGTCGACATGGCGGCGTCGGTGCACGTCGCCGACGACGCCCCGGCCGCCGGCGCGGCCACCGACGGGGAGGAGAAGTGATGGAATTCCTCGGACAGGGCCTGGCGCTGGGGCACTACCTGGCGCTGGCCACGGCGCTGTTCTGCATCAGCGTCGCGGGCATCTTCCTCAACCGGAAGAACGTGATCATCCTGCTGATGTGCATCGAGCTCATGCTGCTCTCGGTGAACATCAATTTCATCGCGTTCTCGCGCGAGTTCGGCGATTCCGCCGGCCAGGTGTTCGTGTTCTTCATCCTCACCGTTGCCGCGGCCGAGGCCGCGATCGGCCTGGCCATCCTGGTCACGCTGTTCCGCAACCGGCGCACGATCAACGTCGCCGACATCGACACGTTGAAGGGCTGACGGAATGCCTGGCATGGAAATCGTGATCTCCAAGGTGGTCCTGCTGGCGATCGTGCTGGCGCCGCTGGCGGGCGCCATCGTCGCCGGCCTGCTGGGCCGCCAGGTGGGGCGCCTGGGCGCCCAGTCGGCGACCATCCTGGGCGTGGCGGTCAGCTGCGCGCTGTCGGGCTGGGTGCTCTGGCAGCTTGCGGGGCAGGGGGCTGCGCCGTTCAACGAGAACGTCTACACCTGGTTCCAGGTGGGCGGCTTCGAGGTCAGCATCGGCTTCATGGTCGACAAGCTCACCGCGATGATGATGGTGGTGGTCACCTTCGTGTCGCTGCTCGTGCACGTCTACAGCATCGGCTACATGGCCGACGACCCGGGCTACCAGCGCTTCTTCAGCTACATCAGCCTGTTCACCTTCTCCATGCTCGCGCTGGTGATGTCGAACAACTTCCTGCAGCTGTTCTTCGGCTGGGAAGCGGTGGGCGTGGTGTCGTACCTGCTGATCGGCTTCTGGTTCAAGCGGCCGACGGCGGTGTTCGCCAACCTCAAGGCCTTCCTCGTCAACCGCGTGGGCGACTTCGGCATGCTGCTGGGCATCGCCGCCGTGGCGCTGTGGTTCGGCACGCTCGACTACGCGACCGTGTTCGCCAACGCCGGGCCGACGATCGGCGACGGACAGACCTACGAGGTCTTCGAAGGCCATCCGTGGTCGATCGCCACCATCATCTGCGTGCTGCTGTTCATCGGCGCGATGGGCAAGTCGGCGCAGGTCCCGCTGCACGTGTGGCTTCCCGACTCGCTGGAAGGCCCGACCCCGATCTCGGCGCTGATCCACGCGGCGACCATGGTCACCGCCGGCATCTTCATGGTGGCGCGCATGTCGCCGCTGTTCGAGCTGAGCGAGTTCGCGCTGCAGTTCATCCTGTTCATCGGCGCCACCACGGCCTTCTTCACCGGGCTGATCGGCATCGTGCAGAACGACATCAAGCGCGTGGTCGCGTACTCCACGCTGTCGCAGCTGGGCTACATGACCGTGGCGCTGGGCGTGTCCGCGTACTCGGCGGCCGTGTTCCACCTGATGACCCATGCGTTCTTCAAGGCGCTGCTCTTCCTCGGCGCGAGCTCGGTGATCATCGCCATGCACCACGAGCAGGACATGCGCCGCATGGGCGGCCTGCGCAAGTACATGCCGATCACCTTCGTCACCATGGTGGTCGGCACCCTGGCCCTGGTTGCGCCGCCGTTCTTCCGCGGCTTCTACTCCAAGGACACGATCATCGCGGCCGCGAAGTTCGGGGCCGAAGGCAAGGGCTGGGTGGGCACCTATGGCTACTGGGCGGTCCTGCTCGGCGCCTTCGTGACCTCGTTCTACAGCTTCCGCCTGCTGTACATGACCTTCTTCGGCAAGGAGCGCTTCCGCGACGCGCCGGCGCAGGGCCATGGACACGACGACGGCCACGGCCACCCTGCGCACGAGCCGAAGGAATCGCCCTGGGTGGTGACCCTGCCGCTGGTGCTGCTGGCGATCCCGTCGATCGCGATCGGCTTCTTCACCGCGGGCCCGATGCTGTTCGGCACCACCTGGTCCGGCTCCGGCGAGGTCCTGCCGTTCTTCCTCGGCGCGATCGACGTGCTGCCGGAGCACGACACCCTGGCGCGCATCGCGGACGAGCTGTGGCATGGCCCGGTGGCCTTCGCGCTGCATGGCTTCCTGACGCCCGCGTTCTGGCTCACCGCCGCCGGCTTCGTGCTCGCGACCGTGATGTACGTGTGGCGGCCCGGCTTGGCCGACAGGGCGCGCCGCGTGTTCGCGCTGCCGGTCAAGGTGCTGGAGAAGAAGTACTGGGCCGACGATTTCTGGATCGGCGGCCTGGCGGGCGGCAGCCTCGAGCTGGGCAAGGCGTCCAGGGCGGTGGACAGCCGCCTGATCGACGGCCTGTTCGTCAACGGCACCGCGCGCCTGGTCGGCCTGGCTTCCGGCGTGCTTCGCCGGCTGCAGTCCGGGCGCCTCCACGACTATGCATTCGCGATGATCCTCGGCCTGATCGTGCTCCTGGCCGTGCTCATCCACTACTGGACCTGACGGAAGACGATACGTGTCGAACTGGCCCCTCCTCAGCATCCTCATCTGGCTGCCGATCATCGGTGGCGCGGTGGTGCTCGCGCTCGGCAAGCGTGCCGGCGCCGCGCGCTGGCTGTCGCTCGCCGTCGCGCTGGCGACCCTCGCCGCCAGCATTCCCCTGTTCACCGGCTACGACGCCTCCGGCGCGTCGGCGGCGATGCAGTTCATCGAGGCCCGGGAGTGGATCCCGGCCTATGACATCGAGTACCGCCTTGGCGCGGACGGCATCTCGGTCGCGTTGATCCTGCTGACCAGCCTGGTCACGGTGCTCGTGCTGGTCGGCGCCTGGACCTCGATCGACAAGCGCGTCAGCCAGTATTTCGCCTCGATGCTGATCCTCGAGGGCCTGATGATCGGCGTGTTCTCGGCCCTGGACGCGGTGCTGTTCTACGTGTTCTTCGAGGGCATGCTGATCCCGATGTTCATCATCATCGGCGTGTGGGGCGGCCCGCGCCGCGGCTATGCCGCGATGAAGTTCTTCCTGTACACCTTCCTCGGCTCGGTCTTCATGCTGGTCGGACTGGTGTACCTGTACCTGAAGTCGGGCAGCTGGTACCTGCCGGACCTGTACGCCATGCCGCTCTCCGCCACCGAGCAGATGTGGCTGTTCTTCGCCTTCCTGATCGCGTTCGCCGTCAAGGTGCCGATGTTCCCGGTCCACACCTGGCTCCCCGACGCGCACGTCGAGGCGCCGACCGGCGGCTCGGTGATCCTGGCCGCGATCATGCTGAAGATCGGCGG
>JAAZHF010000067.1 GCA_012510865.1 Gammaproteobacteria bacterium | reverse complement strand
CGCCGAAGACCGCGCGCGCGCCGAAGGTCAGCACGGCAGCGACGCCGGACCGGTCGTGGCCGATCCAGCTCCAGTCGCCGCGCGGATGCTCGACGTGGCGGTCGTACACCAGTTCGACCTGGCGGCCGTCGGGACCGGTGATGTGCAGGGTTCCGCCCCCGCTCGCCGCCAGCGCGTGGTCCTCGCTGATCCGCACCGGGTGGAAGGTGTGCGCGCCGCGGCGCTCCGCCTCGCGCTTCGGCTCGTAGGCGACCAGGTCGCCGCGGTCCGGGTTGGCGCCGATCGCAGCCGGGCCGCGCGCCGCGACGGTGGCCGCGATCCCGCCGATGCCGGACCCACCGGCCGCGGTCGCCGATGCAGGCGCGGGCGCGCCGCCGCCAGGCGATGCCGCGGCGGACGCGGACGCGCTGCCGGTGCCCGGGGCACCCGGGGTCGTGGAGTCCTGCGAGCAGGCGGCCAGCAGGGCCGCGGCCAGCACCAGGGATAAGGATCGGAGGCTCATGGGCGGGGACACTTGGGAACGGGGTCCACAGAGTACCTCCCGGCGGCCATCGGCGCATCGACGGGCGCCGCCGATCGGCGGACGCCCGTCACGCCGGGCCGGGACCGGGTTCGCGAATCGTCCCGGACGGACGCCGCGTTGCCGCGGGTTCAGCCCCGGGAGAAAGGCACGCCGGTCCGCTCGCGGACCTCGTCCTCGTCCACGCCGTCGGCAAGCTCCACCAGCACCAGGCCCCCGGGGGTGACGTCGAAGACCGCCATGTCGGTGATGATGCGGCTCACGACGCCGACGCCGGTCAGCGGCAGGGTGCATTCAGGCACGATCTTCGGCTCGCCGCCGCGGGTGCAGTGCTCCATGAGCACCACCACCCGCTTGACCCCGGCGACGAGGTCCATGGCGCCGCCCATTCCCTTCACCATCTTGCCGGGCACCATCCAGTTCGCGATGTCGCCCTTGTCGGTGACCTCCATGGCGCCGAGGATCGCGAGGTCGATGTGCCCGCCGCGGATCATCGCGAAGCTGTCGTGGCTTCCGAAGTAGCTGGCGCCCGGGCGCGCGGTGACGGTCTGCTTGCCGGCGTTGATCAGGTCGGCGTCGAGCTCGTCCTCGGTGGGGAACGGTCCGATGCCGAGCAGGCCGTTCTCGGACTGCAGCCACACGTCGACGCCGTCGGGGATGTGGTTGGCCACGAGCGTCGGCAGGCCGATGCCCAGGTTGACGTACATGCCGTCGGCGAGTTCGCGCGCCGCGCGCTGCGCCATCTGCTCACGGGTCCAGGCCATCACTTGCCTCCTTCGCGCACGGTGCGCTGCTCGATGCGCTTCTCGGGGGAAGCGTTGACCACGATGCGATCGACGTAGATGCCCGGCAGGTGGACGTGGTCGGGATCGATGGCGCCGGTGTCGACCAGTTCCTCGACCTCCGCCACGCAGACCCTGCCCGCCATCGCGCAGGCCGGGTTGAAGTTGCGCGCGGTCTTGCGGAAGACCAGGTTGCCGGACCGGTCGGCCTTCCAGGCCTTGACCAGGGACAGGTCGGCGACCAGCCCGGTCTCCATCACGTAGTGCTTGCCGTTGAACTCGCGCGTTTCCTTGCCCTCGGCGACGACGGTGCCGTAGCCGGTCGCGGTGAAGAAGGCCGGGATCCCGGCGCCGCCGGCGCGCAGGCGCTCGGCGAGGGTGCCCTGCGGGTTGAACTCGAGTTCGAGCTCGCCGGCCAGGAACTGGCGCTCGAATTCCTTGTTCTCGCCCACGTAGGAGGAAATCATCTTGCTGATCTGGCGCGTTTCGAGCAGCTGCCCGAGGCCGAAGCCGTCGACGCCCGCGTTGTTCGAGATCGCGGTCAGGCCCTTCACGCCGGAATCGCGGAGCGCCGCGATCAGGGCCTCCGGGATCCCGCAGAGGCCGAAGCCGCCGACCGCGAGGGTCTGTCCGTCGGCCACCAGGTCAGCGAGTGCCGAGGCCGCGTCGGCATAGACCTTGTCCCCGGGCGACCGGGCCGCTGCATCGACCATGGCGCATCTCCTGTGGAATGGATGGATGCGCCGATTCTATCGGCAGGACGCGGGGCGCGCCCCCGCACCTTCGGACAATGGCCGCGGGCGGCCTACCAGCCCTTGAGCGCGCGGAGCTCCGCCTGCAGCGCCAGCGCCCAGCGGGTCCGCGCCTGGCTCTCGGCCTGGAAGAAGTACGAGCGCGCGGTCTCGAACGCCGCGCAGGCCAGCAGCCCATTGCGGTCCAGGAGCGCGCGGTTGGCCGGCAGCGGCTGGTAGAAGCGCGTGTCGAAGGCCAGGTCGGCCTCGCGCCGGTATTCCGCGTAGAACGCGAACGACCTGCCCGGAAGCGCCCCGATGTGGAAGCCGTGGGCGGCGAATCGCTTCGCCAGGCCCTCGACGGAGTACGACACCACGTGGCCCCGACGCAGCGGATCGAGGTAGCCCGGGTCCTCCTGCTTCACGTAGGCGGGCATGCCGGTATTGAAGATCCAGAAGGCGCCGGGATTGCTCAGTCGCGCCAGGCCGGCGACGATGGCGTCGAGCATCGCCGGCGTCAGGTGTTCGACGACCTCGATGCAGACGCCGGCGTCGTACCGTCCTTCGAGGGCACCCACGTCCCCGTGGTGGACGCCCGGCAGGCGCGCCGCCCAGTCCGGCGGGAACTTCTCGACCCCGTGGAAGATGGCGCCTTCCGGGTCCAGCAGCTGCTGCAGCTGGCGCAGCAGCTCGCCGGCGCCCGCGCCGACGTCGAGGAAGCGCTCGACCGGCCGGCGGCAGTACAGGATCGCTTCGCCGGACAGCACCAGCCCGATGCCGTGGGCGCGCTCCAGCGCCGCCTTCCGCTCCTGCTCCCAGTACTCCCCGGCGTAGCAGCCGACGGAGGACTCGCCGCGATCCATGGCCGCGAGCACGTCCGGATCGACGAACAGGCTGCCGCAGGCGCGGCACTCGAAATAGTCGTGCCCGTCGACCTCGGCATGGGGCGCGGCACGGCCCTCCTCGCAGACAGGGCATTCAATGGGGGTGTCGCTCGTCATCGGGACCCTGCTGGCCATCTCTTGGCTTCGCCGCTGCGCAGGCGGCATTCTATCCGCCGCCGGCCGCCCCGGTGTCCACCCGGCCGCGACACGCTAAGCTTTCCGCCCTTTCCCGCAGGAGTCCCCCATGTCCAAGAAACTCGCGCTGGCCATCGTCCCGATCCTGGCACTGGCGGCCTGCAAGGAGTCCAGGGTCGAAGCCGAAGGACAGCAGCCGGCGTTCGGTCCGTCGCCCCCGGCGCTCGACGAAGTGCAGGTCGGGCTCCCGGAATGGGACTTCTCGTCGGCCCCGTCCGACGCGGTGTCGCTCGAGATCATCCCCACGCCGGTCGATTTCTGCGCGAACGCGTCGCAGGCGGTGGCGGTGCGATGGGACCTTGGCGCCGGCATGGCGAAGCCCGAGATCTGGGTGCAGGGCGGCGCCGGCCGCCCGAAGCTGTTCGCGGCGCCCGGCCAGCCGCAGGGCGAGGCGGAGACGGGGCCGTGGGTGAACGACGCGACGATCTTCTTCCTGGTCGACGGCAGGAGCGGCAAGGTGCTGCGCGAGCTGAGGCCGGTGGCGGTGCCCTGCGCCTGAGGCGGCGTCCGCGGCGGATCAGGGCGCGCAGGCGCTCCGGTCCGGCGTGACCTCCTTCAGCAGCCGGCCGCTGGCCGCGCTGCGGAAGCGGAACGTGGTCGTGTCGCGGACCCAGGCTCCGCTGGCCTGGGTGCCCGCGCTGTGCTGTTCGGCGAACAGGTGCTCGTGCCCGCCCCCGTCGACGGCGTAGATGGCAACGCTGCCGGGATGCCCCGGATTGAAGTCCCACGCGAGCTCGGCGACGTCGGCGCCGCTGCACGGGGGCACCACGCGCGCCGACGCCGGGGCCTCCGGCATGTCGGGCTGCTCGTCGACGTCCGGCAGCCGGGCAGGCGCTTCGCGGTAGATGCTTACCCGACGCGTCCCGACCATGTAGCGCCTGACCTCCTCGAGGCCGGGATGCGGGCGCACCGTCAGCCGGTAGACGGTGTCGACCGTCGACGCGGCGTCGGTCCCGCTCCCTTCGCCGACCACCTCCAGCAGGGCATCGTCGGCGCCCCAGAACAGCAGGGCCTGTCGGAGGCTGCCCACCGACAGCCTCGGCACGTTGGTGATCACCAGCACGCGCTTGCCTTCGTGCATGTCGGCCAGCACGTACGGAGCCAGCATTCGCGCGTGGGCAGGTCGATAGGCGCTCTCGCCGCGCGCCCGCTGGCCGACGTAGCTGCCGGCCTGGAGCAGGATCGCCGCGAGCGCCAGCGGATAGAGCCAGCGCACCACCGGCACGCGGGCCATCAGCAGAGCGAGGACCCCGACGATGATCGACGCCTCGGCGATGTCCGGTCGCCTGAAGCCCATGATGTCGGCGGTGATCATGGGGATCGATGCGAACCAGTCCGGCAGCGTCCAGATGGCGTCCTGGTAGAGCACCTGCCAGCCGGCCCACAGCCCGATGCCGCCAAGCAAGGACGCCACGACCGTCAGCAGCGGCCCGCCGCGCCGCCCCAGGCCGTGCGCGATCCCGCAGACCCCCATGACCACCACCAGCGGGACCACGTGCATGAAGTAGCGCGCGACGACGCGCTGCGGCTCCGGATAGTTCATGGCCATGCTGGCCGAATGGTGCACGCACACGAGGACGTAGCCGCCGGCGAGGAGCATCGTCAGCACCGAGAGGCGCGCATAGGGGCCGTCGCGGAGGTAGCGCAGCGGCGCACGGGCGAACAGCAGCGATTGTTCGACCAGCTTCGCCAGGGATGGCCCGCAGGCCAGCAGCAGCACCGCCACGTACATGACGCTCCAGAACCGGAGGGAGTCCCCGGTGATCCTGGAACTGTCGCGGTACTCGGACAGCCCCGCCCCGAAGGCCTCCGCGACGCCGATGCCCGAGCGACCCGCATAGACGACCCAGACGGCCAGCAGCAGCGCTCCGCCGGCGAAGGCCGCTCCTGCTGCCGTGCGCAGCCGGCGCGCGTCGCCGCCGCCCTGCCGGATGCCGTACAGCCAGAATCCGGCGAGCAGCGGCACGGCCGGGAGCGCCAGGTACTTGGTCAGGAACAGCCCGGCCAGGAACACGCCGTACGCCAGGGACGCCCAGGCCCCGTCGAAGCGCCCGCGAACGGCGTACCACGCGGTGAACGCGAACAGCGGCACGAACAGGTTCTCCGACAGCACCTGCGTCGGCAGCGTGAAGTGGATCGGCAGCAGGGCCAGGCACAGCGCCGCGGGCGTGCCCAGGCGCGCGCCGCAGCTGCGCGCGAGCAGCCAGCCGGCGACGGGCAGCGTCGAGGTGGCGAGGACGTTGGCGACGAAGATGCCGTCGTACCCTGTGTCGAGCAGGTACTGCGGAGCGAGGAACAGCGGGTAGCCGAATGGATAATGGCCCGACGGATAGACGCCCTCGCCGGCCAGCGCCCGCGCGCCGAGGCCGTACAGCAGCTCGTCGAAGAAGATGAAGGGCCCGACCGGCAGCAGCAGCCGCAGTTTCAGGATGACCGAGGCGGCCACGATCAGGGCCAGCCCCGCGGCGTCCAGCCAGCGCGCCGGCCGCGAACCCGCCGTGGCGACCCTCGCCTCCATGCCCAACGTGCCCTGCCGCATGTCGCCTCGCTGCCGGATCGCCCGTTCCACGCGCGGGCAGGGAGGGAACTCTAGCACCCTGGTCCCGGGGCCGCTTCCGCGGCCCGGTGCACGTGCCCGGGGCCACGCTGTAGGCTTGCCGTCCCGACCTTGCCTGCAGGACGCCCATGCTGCCACCGCCGACCGTCGACTATCCGGGCTGGAAGGAGTGGTCCGGACGCTCGCTCGAAGCCGACCACCGCCACCGCGACCGGTGGCTGCTCGAACAGGCGATGTCGACGCTGGCGCAGCGCGAGCGCTGGCCCGGGCACTGCGCCCTCTGCGACCGCGGCGTGGAATTCTCGCTGGCGGCGCGCGACGGCGAGGCCGACTTCCGCGAGGAGATGTGCTGCCCGGGATGCGGCCTCAACGCGCGCGTCCGCGCCGGGCTCCACCTGCTGCTGGCCGGCCTGCCGGAGGGCGGCAGGGTCTACATCACCGAGCAGGCGTCGCGACCGTTCGTCTGGCTGCAGTCGCGCGGCGTGGCGGTCATCGGCTCCGAGTTCACCACCGACCCCGAGCGCATCGCGGAGCTCGGGAAGATGCTCAACGGTCCGCTCGGCGGGCACGGCGAGATCCGCTTCGAGGACGTCACCCGGCTCGGAATGGAGGACGCCAGCCTGGACGCAGTGGCGAGCTTCGACGTGCTCGAGCACGTGCCCGACTACCGCGCGGCGCTGGCGGAGTTCGCTCGGGTGCTGAAGCCGGGCGGCAGGCTCGTGCTCACCGCGCCTTTCATCGCTGCCCACGAGGCGACGCTGGTGCGTGCGCGCATCGACGGCGACGGGATCGACCACCTGCTGGAACCCGAGTACCACGGCGACCCCGTGGCCGGCGGCATCCTGTGCTTCTTCCACTTCGGCTGGGACCTGCTGGACGAGGCCCGCGCCGCGGGTTTCACCGACGCGCGCATGGTCCTGCCCTGGGCTCCGGGCCTGGGCTACTGCGGCGCACTCTGGACCCTGGTGGCTACCCGCTGACTCCCGGGACCGCAGGGCCCCGGCCCGACCCTGCCCCGCCCAGGGTGAGAGCGGCCCGGTCCGGCAGCCGGCCGCCGCGCACTTCGATCGCGCGCCCCACGCCGGCCGCGCGCGCCGCCGCGAGGTCGGACGGCTGGTCGCCCAGCAGCAGGGACGCCGATGGCGACAGGTCCCAGTCGCGCATCGCGCGCAGGAGCATCCCGGGCGCCGGCTTGCGGCAGCCGCAGGCCACGCGGAGCCCGCCGATCCCCGCGGTCGGATGGTGCGGGCAGTGGTAGGTGGCCAGCAGCGGGGCCCCGCGGGCCGCGAATTCGGAATGTACCCAGGCGGTGTAGCGCTCGAAGGTCGCGGCGTCGTAGAGCCCGCGCGCGATCCCGGCCTGGTTGGTCACCACGATCGGCAGGTAGCCAGCGGCCGCCGCCTCCGCGACCAGCGTGAAGATCCCGGGGATCCAGTCCGTCTCCGCCTCGCTGTGGACGTAGGCGTGGTCGACGTTGACCACGCCGTCGCGGTCGAGGAACAGCGCGCGGCGCGGCGTCGGGGCGCCGGCCAGCAGGGCCGGGGCGGCCGGATCGACGTACGGTGCGGGGACGGCGACGCCGGTCATCGCCCCGGGAACAGCGACTGCGCGCGCCGATAGTCTTCGGGGACGCCGATGTCGATGAAGTCGGCGGTCCCGCTGAAGGCGGCGACGTCGCCCGCGGCCGCGCGCGGCGCCAGCACGGCGGTCTCGAACGAGAATGCGCCCTCGCCCATCGCCTCGATCGCGCCCAGCGCCGGCGCGGCGAGGAAGTAGCTGCCTGCATTGACCAGGCCCGGGCCCGTCCCGCCCTTCTCGTCGAAGCGCGCCACCCTGCCATCGCGCACCTGCACGGCGCCGTAGCGCCCGACGTCCTCGACCCGCGCGAGCGCGACCGCGATCGGCGTGCCCGCGGCGCGCGCGGCGTCCTCGAGCGCGGCCGGCGCGTAGCGGAGGAAGGTGTCGCCATTGAGCACGTGCGCCGAATCACCGCGAAGCCGGCGGGCGGCCAGGCGGATCGCGCCCCCGGTGCCCAGCGGAGACGGCTCGACCGAATGGTCCAGCGCCATCCCCGCCCAGTCCCGGCCCATGGCCGCCTCGACCTTCCCGGCCATGTAGCCGGTCGCCAGCACCACCCGGCGGATCCCGCCGGCTGCGAGCATGTCCAGGACCCAGGCCAGGAACGGGCGCCCGGCGACCGGGGCCAGCGGCTTGGGGACGTCGTCGACCACTCCGCGCAGGCGCGTCCCGCGGCCGCCGGCGAGGACGATGGCCTCGTCAGCCGCCATGCGTCGCGGGGCGCGGATGCATTTCCGCTTCGATCAGGGCGCACACGGTGTGGCCGATGAACTCGTGGCCTTCCTGGATCCGCGGCGTCTCGTCCGATGGCACCTGGAAGCAGACGTCGCAGTGCCCGGCCAGCGCCCGGCCGCCCGGGCCGTTGCCGGTGAAGCCGACCACCTTCATTCCGCGCGCCCGGGCCGCCTCCACGGCGCGCACGATGTTGGGCGAGCGGCCGGAGGTCGAGATCGCGAGCAGCACGTCGCCGGCCTGCCCCAGGGCCTCGACCTGGCGCGCGAAGACGTAGTCGTAGCCGTAGTCGTTGCCGATCGCGGTGAGGATGCTGCTGTCGGTGGTCAGGGCGATCGCGGCCAGCCCGGGACGGTCGTAGTAGAAGCGGCTGACCAGCTCGCCGGCCCAGTGCTGGGCGTCGGCCGCGCTGCCGCCGTTGCCGGCGATCAGCAGGCGGTTGCCCGCGCGCAGGGCGGCGGTGCAGAGGCCGACCGCGGCGACGATGCCGTCGGCGATCGCCGGGTCGGCGGCCATGGCCTCGAAGTTGGCGATGGTCTTGCCGAGCTCGGCCCGGATCACGTCCCTCATGGCGCCCTCCATGCCACCGCACCGGTGGGGTTGAAATGGAACTCCAGCAGCCTGCCCCCCTCGGCGGCAAGCGCGCGCGAAAGCCGCACCCGGTCGCAGGGATCGCAGACGAACATCATGAAGCCGCCTCCGCCCGCCCCGGAGACCTTGGTGGCAACCGCGCCGTTCGCCCGGGCCAGCGCCTCGACCGCGTCGATCATCGGGTTGGTGATGCTGTTGGCCATGCGCTTCTTGGCCTCCCAGCCGGCCTGCAGCGTGCGCGCGAAGCCGGCCAGGTCGCCCTTCAGCAGGGCCTCCTTCATCTGCACCGCCTCCTCCTTGAGCGCATGCATCGCGTCCACGGAGGCCTGGTTCCCGCTGGCGGCGTTGCGCGACTGTTCGTCGATGATGCGCGCCGATTCCCGCGAGACACCGGTGAAGTACAGCACCACCGACGCCTCGAGCTCGGCCAGCACCCAGTCCTTGATCCGCAGCGGGTTGACGATGACGCGGTCGTCGCGATGGAACTCCATGAAATTGAAGCCGCCGAAGGCCGCCGCGTACTGGTCCTGCTTGCCACCGGCCAGGGCCAGGTCGCCGCGCTCGATCTCGTAGGCCAGGTGGGCGAGCTCGTACTCGCCAAGCGGCAGCGAGAAGTGTTCGGCCAGCGCCGCCACCAGGGCGACGACCATCGTCGAGGACGAACCCAGGCCCGAGCCCGGCGGTGCATCGGAATAGCTCCGCACGCGCAGCGACGGCTGCTCGCCGCCGAGGAAGTCGCGGCAGATCCGCGCGTAGGCGCCGGTCAGCAGCTGCAGGCCGGGGTCGGCCGTGGTGACCTCGCCGCGCCGGAAGCGCGCGTGGCCCCCGTGGTCGAGCGTCTGGAATTCGACCGTGTCGCCGTCGCCGTCCTCGACGATCGCGTAGGCATGGCGGTCGATCGCGGCGTTCATCACGTAGCCGCCGTGCAGGTCGCAGTAGGGCGCGACGTCGGTGCCGCCCCCGGCCAGCCCGAGGCGCAGGGGCGCGCGTGCGCGAACGGTCATGGGCGGTCTCCATCGAGGATGCCGAGCGCGTCGCGGAGCTGCCGCGACATCGCTTCGCGCGAGAAGCCCTGGCGCGCATAGGCCGCGCCCGCCGCCGAGCGCGCCTGCCAGAGCGCGTCGTCGCGCAGGAGCGCGAGGATGCCGGCGGCGATGGCCGCCGGATCGTCGGTGACGCCGCAGACCGACTCCACGCCGGGCAGTCCCTGCGCGCCAACCGTGGTGGTCACCAGCGGCAGGCCCTGCTGCAGCGCCTCGACGACCTTGCTCTTGACCCCGGCGCCGAAGCGCAGCGGGACCACGGCGACCCGGGCCTCGCGGTAGCGGCGGGCCAGTTCCGCGTCGCTGACGAAGCCGGTCACCTCCACCAGCGGGCCGGCGAGTTCGATCACCTCGGGCGACGGGTTGGCGCCCACCAGCGACAGCTGCAGCGACGGCTCCTGCGCCCGGACCAGCGGCATGACCTCGCGCACCAGGAAGCGCGCGGCGTCGACGTTCGGCGGATGCGCGAAGCCGGCCACGAACAGCAGGCCGGCACGGCCCGCGGGCACTGCGTCGGCGACGAATTCGTCGAAGGCGTAGGCGACGACCGGGCGCGCGTCGACGCCCGGCTCGAGTGCGCGCACCGCCTCGGCCTCCTCGGACGAGGGATAGAGGATGGTGTCCGCCTGCCGCCACAGCGAGCGCTCCAGCTGCTCCATGGCGGCCGCGTCCTCGTCGAGCCCGCTGCGGCCGAGCACCCCGGCCTCCTGGCGCATCCGCCGGTAGTGCAGGTCGTGGCCGTAATAGGCCACGCGGGCGCGCGAGTGCGCCCGCACCGCGGCGAGGTGCCGATCCGCGACCTCGGGTCGGGACAGCAGGACCGCGTCGACGTCGCCCTCCCAGGACTGCAGCGCGGTGGCCAGGCCCGTGGCCCAGCGTGCGCCGTGCAGGACCTCGACGCCCATCGCCTGCAGGCGCGGCGCATACACCGGGTCGAAGTACAGGTTGTCCGGCCAGAACCGGACCACGCAGCCGGCCTCCAGCAGGCGCTGCATGAACGCCACCATGGTCCTGGAGCCGGCGTCGCGGTCGGGCTGCGGCACGTAGTGGTCGACCACCAGCACCACCGGCCTGTCCCAGGCGCGCTCGCGCGCGCGCGCGACGTTGACCGCATTGGGATAGTGCGAGGCCAGCGCCGCCGCCCAGCGCTCGGCGAACTTGCGCTGGTTGGCCACCTGGTAGGCCTTGATGCCGGTGCCGGTGTCGGTCCCGTGCGAGATGCCCTCGTGGTGGACCACGGTCGAGAAGGGCGTGTAATAGGCCTGCAGGCCGCGCTCCCGGACCTTGAACGCGAGGTCCGAATCCTCGCAGTAGGCCGGGACGTAGTGTTCGTCGAACCCGCCGAGTTCGGCCATCAGCGCGCGCGGCACCATCAGCGAGGCGCCCGAGCAGTAGTCGACGCGGCGGACGTAGTTGAACTCGGTCGCCGCGGGGTCACCAAGGCGGCCGTAGTTCCAGGCCGAGGCGTCGCGCCAGACGATGCCGCCCGCCTCCTGCAGGCGCCCGTCCGGATAGACCAGCTTGGAGCCGGCGATGCCCGCGTCGGGCCGTGTCCGGAACACGTCGACCAGGGCGTCCAGCCAGCCCGGGGTGACCTCGGTGTCGTTGTTGAGGAAGCACAGGTAGGTGCCGCGCGCGGCGTCCACGGCCTGGTTGCAGGAGCGGATGAAACCGAGGTTCTCCGGGTTGCGGTGGTAGCGCAGTCCCGGGATCGAGGCCAGCTGGTCGATGTCGGGGTCGCCGGACGCGTCCTCGAAGACCAGCACTTCGAAGGGCACGTCGGCGCCGGCCAGCTGCAGCGACCGCAGGCAGCCCAGGGTGTACGGCAGGTTGCCGTAGGTCGGGATGACGACGGACACCAGCGGCGCGTCGACCTCGGGGAACGCGATGTCGGCGGGGCCGAATCCGCCTCCGCCCAGGCTGCCGACGCGCGGCGGCGGGGCCGGCATGGACAATTCGGCGGCGCCGCCGCGCAGGCGCGCGATGGCGCGCCGCAGCGGAGCGGTGAGCCGCCAGGAGCGGGACCGCTGCATCGCCAGCACGTGGTTGCGCAGCTCCGCCTCGTAGCGGTCGCGTCCATCCAGCAGGGCACGCAGTTCGCCGGCCTGCGCGTACTGCGCATCGAGCGTGGCCTGCAGGCCTTCCAGCTGCGCGTGCAGCGCGACCAGGCGGCCCTGCTGCTCCTCGAGCCGGGCCGAGGCGTCCGCGAGCCCGGAGCGGAGCGTGGCGCTTCCGGCCCGCTCCTGCTCGAGTTCGGACTCGAGCGCGCGTACCCATCCGGTCCGCCCGGCGAGCTCGGACTCCAGGGCGGCATGGGCCTCGCGCGCCCGCGCGAGTTCGGCGTCCAGCGACTTCGCCCACTCCGTGCGGCTGGCGAGCTCGGTCTCGAGCCGGGCGTGGGCCTCGCGGGCCTGCTCGAGCTCGGCGCCCAGCGACTGCGCCCACTCCGTGCGGCCGGCCAGCTCCGACTCGAGCTGGCGGTAGGCCTCGCGCGCGGCTGCCAGCTCGCCTTCCAGGGACTTCGCCCAGCGCGTGCGCGACTCGAGGTCCGCGGCGAGGGCCTCGTGCGCGCTGCGCGCCTCGGCGAGCTCCGCCTCCAGCGAAAGCGCCCAGCGCGAACGCTCGTCGCGTGCGACCTCCATCTCCCGGGCGCGGGCGCGCAGGAGCTCGGTCTCCTCCGCGACCGCGCCGGCCCAGTCGCCGCGTTCCCGCTCGAGCTGCGAAAGCCGCTCTCGCGCCGCCGCCAGCTCCCCGTCCAGCGACAGGGCCCAGCGCGAACGCTCGTCGCGCTCCGCTTCCAGGGCACGCTGGCGCTCCCGCGCCGCCACGCCCTCGGCGGCGCTCTCGTCGAGGGCGGCGCGCAGCAGCATGGCCTCGCGCGCGTCGTCGCCGGCGTCGATGATGTCGTAGATCTCGCCGGCCCCGACCGGTATCCGCTCGAGCTCGCGCAGCGTGGCGCGGTCGAGCACCAGCAGGGTCGCCCCGCCCGCTGCGTCCTCCCCGCGCGGCCGGCTCAGTCCGACGTGGACCACGTCCCCGGCGAGCAGCAGCCCGCGGGCATAGCCACCCACGTCGTGCGCCACCACTTCCCTGGCGCCGTCGAAGGCGCGGATCGCATGCGCCTCCGAATCGCACAGCCAGAGGAGGTCGCCGTCGCTGGTGAGCGAGTGCGGCTGGGACAGGCCGTCGACCACGACCTCCGACGTCTCGAGGTCGAGCACGCGCCCCGCGCCCCGGGTCAGGCCCTTGTAGCCGCGATGGGTCGCGAAGTCGCCGAACACGGAGACCAGCAGGCGCCCGCGGTGCATGGCGATGGAGTTCAGGTGGATCGAATCGGGCTCGCCGGGAAGCGTCCAGCGGCGGAGCTCGGCCAGGTCCGCGCCGAGCTGCAGCACGCTGTTGGTCATCGTGCAGGCGACGTAGAGGCTGCCATCGATCCAGCGCACGTCGTGCAGGTCCAGGTGCCCCGGCCCGAAATCGTGGAGCCGCAGGCCGTCGGCGTCCACGATGCGCAGGATGCTGTCCACGCCGGACTGGCGCGCAAGCACGAAGCCGGACGGCGTCGCGGTGATGCCGACGGTGTCCACCGTGATGATGAGCCGCACCGCCGCCCGGCCCGGCGTCGCGAGGAACTCTCCGCCCGCGTTGGGCGCCGCGACCAGCAGGCGCGCCGGACGCGCGCTCATGCCGAAGCCCCCTGGAAGGGCGCGGGATCGACCGCGATCGCGCACTCCATGTCCGCGTACCCGTTGGCCTCGCCTTCCCGGCCGAGCACGGTCAGCACCACCGAATCCACGCGCCGGTCGATGGCCACGATCTCGTTGCCTCCCTCCTGGTAGCGCGACACGCCGAGCCCGAGGAAGTACTGGCCCGGGAGGAGCGCGCAGCGCAGGTTGAACGTCACCACCTGGACCTGGCCCGCCTGGCAGGCGAACAGGCCCTGGTTGGCCATCGAGGTGTTGCTGCTGTAGATCTGCAGTCCGTCCACCGTGCGCAGGTGCATGCCGAAGATCAGGCGGTCGATCGACTCCCGGAACACATAGCGCGCGTGGACCCGGAACGGCTCGCGCGCAGGCACCACGGGGCCCTGGCCGGCGCTGCTGCCGACCACGAAATCGGCCAGCAGCGCCCTGCCGTCGCCCAACCGCGTCTCGCCGCGGTTGTATCCCGCGCGGGTGGCGAACAGGTCGCGATCGCCCCCGGCCAGCAGCACGGCGCGCTCGGCCGCCGCCGGATCGATCCGCGCCGGCCCGGACCCGTCCCCTGCGGCACCGCCCCCGCCGGTGAGCGCGGCCGAATCCGCGGCCGCGGCCTCGCCCGCGCCGGCGTCTTCCGCGGCGCCATGGTGCGTGCCGAACAGGCATTTCATGTACTCGCGGACCGCCGCGCCGCAGTCGCCGTCGAACAGCACGCGGCCGTCCTCCAGCAGGATGCCCCGGTCGCACATCTGCACCAGGGTGCCGGTCGAGTGCGTGACCAGCAGCAGCGTGCAGCCGCGCTCCCGCAGCTCCTCGATGCGGCGGTAGCACTTGCGCTGGAAGTAGACGTCGCCGACCGCGAGCGCCTCGTCCACGATCAGGATCTCCGGATCGCAGTGGGCGGCCACCGCGAACGCGAGGCGCACGAACATGCCGCTCGAATAGGTCTTGACCGGCTGGTCGATGTGCTCGCCGATCTCGGCGAAGTCGAGGATGTCCTGCAGCCGGTCCTCGACCTGCTGCCGGGTCAGGCCCAGGATGCTGCCGTTGAGGAAGACGTTCTCGCGCCCGGTGAACTCGATGTTGAAGCCGGCGCCCAGCTCGAGCAGCGCCGCGACCCGGCCCTGCACCTGGACCGAGCCGGCGCTCGCCTGCAGGGTGCCGCATACGACCTGCAGCAGGGTCGACTTGCCGGAGCCGTTGCGGCCGATGATGCCCACGGCCTCGCCGCGGCGGACGTCGAAGGACACGTCCGAAAGCGCCTGGAAGTCGCCGCGGCCCCGGGCGCCCGGGAGGACGAGCTGCGCCAGCCGCTCGTAGGGCTTGTCGAACACGGGATAGGACTTGCCCAGCCCGCGGACGCGGATGACGACCTCAGAGGACATCCGCGAACCCCCGGCTGGTCCGGCGGAACCATGCGTGCGCGGCGAACACCGCCACCAGCCCGCCGAGCGCGGCCCAGCCCAGGGCGGCCCAGTCCGGCTGCTGTCCCCAGAGCGCGACCGCTCGCGCCTGGTCGATGAAGAAGGTCAGCGGGTTGAGGCGGAACACCGCCTGGTACTGGTCCGGCACGGCGTCCACCGGGATGATCGCCGAGGACAGGAAGAACAGCGCCGTGGACACCACCGGTGCCACCTGGGCGATGTCGCGGAGGTACACGCCCAGCGAGGCCATCACCCAGGACACCGCCACGGTCAGCAGCACCAGCGGGGCCAGCACCAGCGGGAGCAGCACCACCAGGGGCGACAGCTGCCGGTAGACGAAGAAGCTCAGCAGGCAGAAGACCAGCACGTTCATGGCGAGGTGGAAGAGCCCGGCCAGCACCATCGTCCACGGCAGGATGTCGAGCGGGAAGACCACGCGCTTGACGTAGTTGGCGTTCTCCAGCATCAGCCGCGGCGCGCGGGTGAAGCACTCGCCGAAGAAGCCGTGCACGAAGATGCCGACGAAGATCACCAGCCCGAACTCGGCGTGGGTCTCGCCCACCTGCGGCCAGCGCCCCCGGAGGATGCTGCCGAAGGCGATCGTGTAGACCACCAGCATCAGGAAGGGGCTCATCAGCGACCACAGCATGCCGAAGGTCGCGCCGCGGTAGCGCCCGAGGATCTCGTTGCGCACGAGTTCCCGCGTCAGGTTGCGGTGGCGCCCGAACGCGGCGAACGGGTTGCGCGAACGCATCAGTCGACCGGGGGCGTCACGCGCCGCCGATGGAGCGTCGCCCCCCATGGTCAGCCCAGTGCCGCTTCGACGTCAGCCGCCAGGTCCTCGATGTCCTCGACGCCGACGCTCAGTCGCACCAGGCCGTCGACGATGCCCAGCGCCTGCCTGCGCTCGGGCGGGATCGACGCGTGAGTCATCACGGCCGGATGGTTGACCAGGCTCTCCACGCCGCCGAGGGATTCCGCCAGCGTGAACAGCTCGAGCCGCTCGCAGAACGCCTTGGCCGCGGGGAAGCCGCCCTCGAGCACGACGCTGACAATGCCGCCGAAGCCGTCCATCTGGCGGCCGGCCAGGGCGTGCTGCGGGTGCGAAGGCAGGCCCGGGTAGATCACCTTGCCGATGCCGCGGCGGCCCTCCAGGCGCCGCGCGAGCTCCAGCGCGTTCTCGCAGTGCGCCCGCATCCGCAGGTGCAGCGTCTTCAGCCCGCGCAGGGCGAGGAAGCTGTCGAAGGGTCCCTGGACCGCACCGACCGAGTTCTGCAGGAAGGCGATGCGCTCGGCGAGGTCCGCGTCGTCGCCGACCACCACCATGCCCCCGACCATGTCCGAATGGCCGTTGAGGAACTTGGTCGCCGAGTGCATGACGATGTCGGCACCGTGCTCCAGCGGGCGCTGCAGCGCCGGCGAGGCGAAGGTGTTGTCGACCACAACCAGCAGCCCGTGGCGCCTGGCGATCGCGGATACCGCGGCGAGGTCGACGACCTTGAGCATCGGGTTGGTCGGCGTTTCGACCCAGACCATGCGCGTTCCGGGGCGGATCGCCGCCTCGAAGGCGGCCTCGTCGCCGAGGTCGACGAAGCTGAAGTCGAGCCCCGCGCTGCGCCGCCGCACGCGTTCGAACAGGCGGTAGCGGCCTCCGTACAGGTCGTCCATCGCGACCACGTGGCTGCCGGTGTCGAGCAGGTCCAGCAGGGTGGCGGTGGCCGCCAGCCCCGAGGCGAACGCGAAGCCGCGGGTCCCGCCCTCCAGCCCGGCCACGCAGCGCTCGTAGGCGAAGCGCGTCGGGTTGTGCGTGCGCGAGTACTCGAAGCCCTGGTGCACGCCCGGGCTGGACTGCGCATACGTCGAGGTCGCGTAGATCGGCGGCATGACCGCCCCGGTGGAGGGGTCGACCGACTGTCCGGCATGGATCGCCAGCGTGCCCAGTCGGTGCCGTCCCTGGTGCGGCGCGGTCGGCTTTTCCATGCAGCGTGTCTCGGGTGGCGGGGGAACGCCGGATTGTAGCAGCCGGCCCCGGGGCGGACAGGCCGCCGGCCGTGGTTCAGCCTTGCGCGAGCGCCTTCGCCAGCGCCCCGGCGATGCCGTCGGCGGGATAGTGCGTGCGCACGT
>JAAZHF010000066.1 GCA_012510865.1 Gammaproteobacteria bacterium | reverse complement strand
GCTCGCGGCGCTCGGTCCGCTGGCGGACACGCTGACCGGAGTCGACGTCGACGCCGGCGACGGCAGCGGCCTGGGCGTGAACCTGCTGCCGGGCGCGCGCCGCCACCGGCGGGTCGATCCGTGGATGGGATGGAACCTCGCGCTCGCCCTCGTGGCGCTTGTGGCCGTGGCCGCGGGGCTGTGGCAGGTGCTGGACAACCGCCGCGCCGCCGCCGATGCCTTCCAGGCCGAGGTCGAGCAGGCCGCGACCCGCGCCCGCGGCGCCTCCGCCCAGCGCCAGGCCCTGGTCGACCTGGTCGAGGGCATGGCCTTCCTCGAAGCGACGCGCGCCGCGCGGCCGACGACGGTCGAGGTCATGGAAGAGCTGGCCAGGCGCCTGCCCGATTCGACCTACCTCGAGAAGCTGTCGATCGAGGACACCCGCATCCTCCTGATCGGACTCAGCAACGAGGCCCCCTCGCTGGTGCAGCGGCTGGAGGACTCGCCGCTGTGGCGCTCGCCGGCGCTCGCCGGCGCGCTGCAGCCCGATCCGCGCAGCGGCCGCGACCGCTTCACCCTGACCGCCGAGCTGGTGGTCGCGCCGGCCGCCGCGGCGCAGGACCGGAGGCCCGCCAGTGCGCGAAATCCCTGACCGCGACCGCTGGCTGGCGCTGGGCATCCTCGCCGGCGCGCTGCTGGTCGCCTACCTGGTGCTGGTGCACCCGTGGTGGACGGCGCCGATGCTCGAAGTGGGCGCGCGCATCGACAGCCTGCGGGAGCGCGACCTGCGCGTGCGCATGGAGCTCGCGCAGGCGCCGGCGGTGCAGGAGCGCCTCGCCGAGGTGCAGGCCAGCGCGGCGCGCGTTCCCGGCTTCATGGAGGAGCGCAGCACCGAACTCGCCACCGCGGCCCTGATCGCACGGCTGGAGACGGCGGTGCTCGAGGCCAGCCCCGGCAACCGCAGCTGCGCCATCCGCAACCGTTCGCCGATGAGCGACCCGCGCCAGGGCCGCTTCCCCAGGGCGGTGGTCCAGGTGCGCCTGCACTGCGGCAACCCCGAGCTCGCCGCGGTGCTGCACTCGCTCGAGAGCGGCTCGCCGCGCCTGTTCGTCGACAACCTCAACGTGCTCGCGCCGCGCCAGGTCTTCGGGCGCCGCGGCGGCGGCGCCCAGGGCGCGGGGCTGGACATCACCTTCGATCTCTACGGCTACCTCAGGCCGGGGCCGGGCGCGGGAGCGGGCAATGCGCGCTGAGGCGCCGGGCGCGAGGACCTGGCTGCTCGGCGCCGTGGCGCTGTGGGCGCTGGCGCTTTGGCTGCTGGCCGTGTTCGGCATGGGCGGCCGCATCGACCGCCTGCCGCCGGACCCCGCGCTGGTCCAGGGCCTGCCCGTCGCGGCGCCGCCGGGCGAGCCGCGCCTGGGTCCGCTGGCGCAGTACTCGGAGTTCGGCGACCGGCCGCTGTTCACCACCGACCGCCGCCCGCAGCCCTTCGTCCTCAATCCGGTGGACGAGGAGGCGCCGGTCGAGTTCGACTTCGTGCTGACCAGCGTGCTCCGCGCCCCGGGCTTCGAGGCCGTGATCCTGCAGCCGTCCGACGGCAGCGGCCCGGTGCGGCTGAAGGTCGGCGAGGCGCCCCGCGGAGCGCCCGGCTGGAACCTCGTCTCGGTCGCGCCGCGCAGCGCGGTCTTCGACGGCCCGGAGGGCGAGCGCAGGCTGGAGCTGCGGGTGTTCGACGGGGTCGGCGGCGAGGCCCCCACGCCGCTATCGAGCGCCGCGCCGGCCCAGCCCGCGCCCGGACGGGCGGCTCCCGCGCCGCCGGCGGCGGGTCCCGCCCCGGCCGCCGCCGACGGCAGCCGCCCGGTGGTGGTCACGACCTCCACGTCGCCCGTGCCCACCGAGGTGGAGGTGCCGGCACCCGGACAGGCGGACGCGGCCGGCGAAGCGCCCGCGGTGAACCAGGACGAGCAGGTCGAAGCGATCCGCCAGCGCATCGAGGCGCGCCGCGCACGGCTGCGCGAGCAGGCCCAGCAGGGCGATCAGGGCCAATAGCGGCCCCATGGAACCCCTAGAATGCCCCAGATGAACCCGACCCCATTCCAGAAGCCGGCCCTCGCCGCATTCCTCGCCACCCTGCTGGCCGCCTGCGCATCGACCCCGGCGCCCGAGGTCCGGCGCGAGGCGCGGATGCCCATGCCGGTGATCCAGGTCGACGGCGTCCCGCGCGGCGCGGACGGCGGCGCGGCCGTGGTCGCGGCCCTGCCGGACGGTCCGCGCGCGCAGCTCCACCGCGGCGACGGGCGCGTGATCAACGAGGCGCTGGCGGCGTCGCCGCCGCCGAGCTTCGCCGGCACCAGCGGCGAGGCCACCTTCAACTTCGAGGGCGAGTCCCTGCATGCCGTGGTCAAGGTGATCCTCGGCGACATGCTGGGCCAGAACTACGTCATCGCGCCCGGGGTGCAGGGCACGGTGACCCTGGCGACGCCGAAGTCGGTCAGTCCCGCGCAGGCGCTCGGCCTGCTGGAAATGGTCCTGGGCTGGAACAACGCGCGGATGATCTACGCCGACGGCCGCTACAGCATCGTCCCCGCCGAGGGCGCGGTGGCCAGCGGCGCGGTGCCGGCGCGCACCGGCAGCGCCGCCGGCGCGCGCGGCTTCGAGACCCGCGTGGTGCCACTGAAGTACGTCTCGGCGGTGGAGAGGGAGAAGGCGCTGCAGCCCTACGCGCGCGCCAACGCCATCGTGAACGTCGACGCGGGCCGCAACGTCATCACCGTCGCCGGCACCCGCCAGGAGCTCGAGAACTACCTGCGCACGATCGAGATCTTCGACGTCGACTGTCTGGCGGGGATGTCGGTGGGCGTGTTCCCGCTGGTGGCCGGCCGGGCGCGCCAGGTGGTGGCCGACCTGGAGAAGGTGTTCGGCGAGGGCAGCAATTCGCCGGTGGCGGGCATGTTCCGCTTCATGCCCCTGGAAGGCGCGAACTCGGTGCTGGTCATCACCTCGCAGCCGGCCTACCTGGACCAGATCGAACAGTGGATCGCGCGCATCGACGGCGCCGGCGGCGGCGTGCAGCTGTTCTCCTACGAGCTGAAGTACGTGACCGCCAAGGACCTGGCCGAACGCCTGGCCGAGGTCTACGGCAGCCGCGGCGGCAGTGGGGGCGGTGGCCGCCGGGGCGGCGCCTCGCTGATGCCCGGCCTGGAGCCGACCGAGATCAGCGACTCCGGGATGGACGGCGGCATGAGCAGCGCCGGCATCGGCGAGCGCGGCGGCGGCAGCCGCGGCGGGCTTGGCGGCGGCTCGCTGTCGCTGGGCGAGCGCCAGGGCGGCGACGCCTCGGTCACCCTCGAGGTCGACGGCGCCGAGGTCGGCGTGTCCGCGGTCGACGAGACCAATACCCTGCTGGTGCGCTCGACGGGACAGGCCTGGCGTTCGATCCGCGAGGTCATCGACCGCCTCGACGTGATGCCGCTGCAGGTGCATATCGAGGCCCAGGTGGTGCAGGTGACCCTCAGCGGCGAGCTAGCCTACGGCGTGAGCTGGTTCCTCGAGAAGGCGATGACCGACAACGGCATGCCGGTGTTCCCGGCGCCGGGCGCGGGCGGCCCGAGCCGCTGGAGCACCCTGGGCGGCAGCATCGGGGGCGTCGGCGGCCCGGGCGCGGTCTGGACCCTGGTGAAGAACGACGCCGCGGCCATCATCAACGCGCTCGACCAGGTCAGCGACGTTCAGATGCTGCAGACGCCGTCGGTGGTGGTCCGCAACAACTACGAGGCCACGCTGAACGTCGGCGACCGGATCCCGATCTCGTCGGTCACGGTGAACCCCGGCTTCGGCGGCGATGCCTCCTACAGCCAGGTGCAGTACCTCGACACCGGCACGATCCTGAAGGTGCGGCCGCGGGTGACGCGTGACGGCACCGTGTTCCTGGACATCGTGCAGGAAGTCAGCAGCCCGCAGGGCGAGCCCGACGACAACGGCAACGTCCGCATCAGCACCAACCGCCTGAAGACCAACGCGGTGGTGGAGAGCGGCGACACGGTGTTCCTCGCCGGCCTCATCACCGACGGCACCAGCCGCGGTTCGCGCGGCCTGCCGGGGCTGAGCCGGATCCCGGTCATCGGCGGCCTGTTCGGCCAGCAGACCTCGAACACCACGCGCAGCGAGATCGTGGTCCTGATCACGCCGACCCTGGTCCGCAACCAGCAGGACGCCCGCAACCTGACCGACGAGTACGGGCGGCGCTTCCGCGCGCTGGAGCCGCTGCACCGGACCGCCGACTGAGCATGGCCGGGGGAGGGGGCGCCGCCGTGCCCGGACTCCCGGTGGTGCTGCTGCCGGTGGGCGTCGACGACGCCGCGCTCGACGCGTGCCTGGCGGCGCTGGACGCGGGCACGCCCGCGCGCACGCGGGGGGGGCTGGCCGACGATGCCCAGGCCGGCCCGCGCGCGCTGGCGATCATCGAGCGCTGGCTCGCGCGGACTCCGCTGGAGGCCGGGTATACGCGCCGCGAGCGGCGGCTGGGCGAGGTGGCGCACCTGGACGAGGCCCTCGCCGCCTGCGGCGATGCCGACGTCATCGTGCTCGCGCCCGCCGCCGTGCCCGGGCCCGGCTGGGCCGGGCAGCTGGCGGCCTGCGCCGCGCGCGACGGTGCCATCGCCACGGCGACCCCGTGGTGCAACGCCGGGGAAACGGCCGCCTGGCCCGACTGCGGCGAAGTCGCGCCGCGGCCCGGAGGCCTCGAGCTCGGGCGACTGTCGCGCGCCGCCGAAGCGATGGCGCCGTCGCATCCGGAGCTGCCGTCGGCGGTCGACCACGCCGTCTTCATCCGCGGGCGCGCGCGCGCCAGGGCCGGCGGGCTCGACTACGCCAGCTATTCGACGTGGTACGCGGCCCTGATCGACCTGTCGCTGCGCATGGCCGGGCTCGGCTGGCGCAATGTCCTGTGCGAGACGGCGTTCGTGGCCCGCGGCGGCGAGGGAGGGCCCGGCGAGGGCGACCTCGATGCGCTGGCGGCGCGCTGGCCCGGCTGGCATGCACGGCTGGCGCAGTTCCTGATGCACGATCCGGTCCGCGACCGCCGCGCCGAGCTCGGGCGCCGCCTGGACGGCCTCGAGCCGCCGGCGCAGCACGAGCTCTTCGCGCAATGAGCCGGCCGGCGCCCGCGGTCGCGGTGGTGGTCGTCAGCCACGAGAGCGCCGACACCATCGACGCCTGCCTCCGGCGCCTGCGCGCCGCGTCCGGGGTGGCCGAGATCCGCGTGGTCGACAATGCCTCCAGCGACGGCACCGTCGCGATCGTCCAGCGCCACGCGCTGGCCGACGGGCGACTGCGCTTCATCGCCAACCCCGACAACCCCGGCTTCGGCAGCGCCTGCAACCAGGGCGCGTCGGCCAGCACCGCGCCGTGGCTGGCCTTCGTCAATCCCGACTGCCTGGTCGAGCCGGGGACCTTCGACGCGCTGCTCGCGCACGCGGAGGCGGCGGAGGGCTGGATCCTGCTGGGAGCGGACCTGGTCGACGGCAGCGGCGCGCGCGACGGTGCCGCACGGCGCAGCGACCCCGACTTCGCCGCCATGCTGCGCGGCCCGCTGCGCGCCGGCCGCGGCCGCCCGCTCGACGTGCCGCTGGCACACGGACTGGCGCTGCAGCCGGTGGACGCGGTCTCCGGCGCGCTGATGCTGCTCCCGCGCGGCCTGTTCGAGGACCTCGGCGGCTTCGACCCCGGCTACCGCCTGCACGCCGAGGACCTCGACCTGTGCCGCCGCGCGCGCATCGCCGGCGCCCTGGTGGCCGTGGCCAACGACGTCACCGTGCTGCACCTGCGCGGCATGTCCTCGCGATCGCGCCCCTTCTTCGTCGAGTGGCACAAGCACCGCGGGCTGTGGCGCTACTTCCGGCGCTTCGAGGCCCCCGACCGCGGCATGCTGGTGCGCGCCTGCGTCTGGTGCGCGGTGTGGGCGCACTGGCTGGCGGGGCTTCCGCGGCTGGTCCTCGCTTCGCTGCGCAACGCCGCCCGCTGACGACCCGGCGCGGGCCGCGCGCCGTCCTGGGCCCGCGCGCCCGGGGGCGTCCCCGTGGCTCAGCCGCCGCGGTGGCGGTCGAGCAGGTCGCGCAGGCCGCGCGCGGCCGCGGCGGCCGCTTCCGCGTAGTCGTCGCCGCCCGAGGCGTGGAGGATCGCGCGGGACGAACTCACGATGAGCCCGGTGCCGTCCGCGGTGCGCGCGCTGCGCACGACCTCGGCAGCGTCCCCGCCCTGCGCGCCGACGCCGGGAACCAGCAGCGGCATGTCGCCGACGATCGCGCGCACCTCGCGCAGCTGCCGCGGCCAGGTGGCGCCGACCACCAGGGCCACGTTGCCATTGCCGTTCCAGGTGCCCGCGGCCAGCGCGGCGACGTGCTGGTACAGCGGGCGCCCGTCCACCGCCAGGTCCTGCAGGTCGCAGGCACCCGGGTTGGAGGTGCGGCACAGCACCACCACGCCGCGGTCGGCGCGCTCGAGGTAGGGCTGCAGCGAGTCGCCGCCGAGGTAGGGATTCACGGTCACCGCGTCGGCGCGGTAGCGGTCGAAGGCTTCCGCCGCGTATCGCTGCGCCGTCGAGCCGATGTCGCCGCGCTTCGCATCCAGGATCACCGGCACCCCCGGGTGCGCGGCGTGGATGTGTCCGACCAGCCGCTCCAGGGCGCCTTCCGCGCCCAGCGCCGCGAAGTGCGCGATCTGCGGCTTGAAGGCGCACACGTAGGGAGCGGTGGCGTCGGCGATGTCGCGGCAGAACGCGAACACCGCGTCCGGGTCCTCCCGGAACCGCCGCGGGAACTTCGCCGGCTCCGGGTCCAGGCCCACGCACACCAGCGAACCCGAGTCGCTCCAGCGCTGCCTGAGTTGCTGCATGAACGTCATCGCTCCACCCTCTTCGCGCGGCGGCCTTCCCGCCGGGGCCACGGCTCCCCGGCTACTTCAGCGCCTTGAAGCGCAGCCGCTTCGGGCCGGCGTCGTCGCCCATGCGGCGCTTCTTGTCTTCCTCGTATTCGCGGTAGTTGCCCTGGAAGAACTCCACGTGCGAATCCCCCTCGAAGGCGAGGATGTGGGTCGCGATGCGGTCCAGGAACCAGCGGTCATGGCTGATGACGAAGGTGTTGCCCGGGAACTCCAGCAGGGCGTCCTCGAGCGCGCGCAGGGTCTCGACGTCGAGGTCGTTGGACGGTTCGTCGAGCAGCAGCACGTTGCCGCCCTGGAGCAGGGTCTTGGCCATGTGCAGGCGCCCGCGCTCGCCGCCGGACAGGCTGCCGACGCGCTTCTGCTGGTCCTGGCCCTTGAAGTTGAAGCGGCCGATGTAGGCGCGCGACTGGATCTCGATGCCGTTGATGTCCAGGATGTCGAGGCCGCCCGAGACCTCTTCGAACACGGTCTTGTCGCCCTCGAGCGCCTCGCGGCTCTGGTCGACGTAGGCCAGCTGCACCGTCGGGCCGATGATGATCTCGCCCGAGTCGGGCTTCTCCTGCCCGGTGATCATCCGGAACAGCGTCGACTTGCCGGCGCCGTTGGGACCGATGATGCCGACGATCGCGCCCGGCGGCACGATGAAGCTCAGGTCGTCGATCAGCAGGCGGTCGCCGAAGCGCTTGGACACGTTGCGGAACTCGATGACGCTGTTGCCCAGGCGCTCGCCCGGCGGGATGAAGATCTCGTTGGTCTCGTTGCGCTTCTGGTACTCGACCGACTGCAGCTCGTCGAGGCGCGCGAGCCGCGCCTTGCCCTTGGAGCGGCCGCCCTTGGCGTTCTGCCGCGCCCACTCCAGCTCCTTGGCGATCGCCTTCTGGCGCGCCTTCTCCTGGTTCTCCTCGCGCTTGAGGCGGTCCTCCTTCTGCACCAGCCACTCGGTGTAGTTGCCCTTCCACGGGATCCCGCGGCCGCGGTCGAGCTCGAGGATCCATTCGGCGGCGTTGTCGAGGAAGTAGCGGTCATGGGTGACCGCGACCACGGTGCCGGGGTAGCGCTGGAGGAACTGCTCCAGCCATTCGACCGATTCCGCGTCCAGGTGGTTGGTGGGCTCGTCCAGCAGCCGCATGTCGGGCTTCTGCAGCAGCCGGCGGCACAGCGCCCCGCGGCG
>JAAZHF010000065.1 GCA_012510865.1 Gammaproteobacteria bacterium | reverse complement strand
GCATGACGTTGCCCCAGTCGGTCGACTCGAAGACCTCGATCTTCTGGAACGGCGACTGCACCTCGTCCAGCTTGCGGGTGACGCGGTAGCCGATGGCGGACCCGGCGGGATCGAAGTTCTCGTAGAGCCAGTGCGGGGCACTCATGGGCGACGTCCGGAAGAGCGGCGGGGAAAGAGGCCGCGGATTGTAGCGGACGCGCCGGCCACGGGCCGCGCGGGTGGACGCGCCGCCACGGCCCGGGGCGGCGGCGGGAGCTAGAATGCGCGGCTCCCAGATTCCCCGGACGGCATCCATGACCGTATGGTCCATCGACCAGGCCCGCAAGACGTACTCGATCCCGCACTGGGCCTCGGGCTATTTCGACGTGGACGCCGCGGGCCGGGTGGTGGTGCGGCCGCAGGGGGCCGACGGCCCCGCGGTCGCGCTGCCCGAGGTCGTCGACCGCGCGCTGGCCCAGGGCGCGAACATGCCGCTGCTGGTGCGCTTCCCGGAGATCCTCGGCGACCGCCTCGCCGCGCTGCAGGCGGCGTTCGCGCAGGCCCAGGCCGTCTGGAACTACGGCGGCGGCTACACCGCCGTCTACCCGATCAAGGTCAACCAGCATCGCGGCGTGGCCGGGACGCTCGCGGCGCACTCCGGCGACGGCTTCGGGCTCGAGGCCGGCAGCAAGCCCGAGCTGATGGCGGTGCTGGCGCTGTCGCGCCAGGGCGGGCTGGTCGTCTGCAATGGCTACAAGGACCGCGAGTACATCCGCCTGGCGCTGATCGGGCGGAAGCTGGGCCTGGACGTCTTCATCGTGATCGAGAAGCCGTCCGAGCTGCGCCTGGTGATCGAGGAGTCGGCGGACCTCGGCGTGGAGCCGGCGCTGGGCGTGCGCATGCGCCTGGCCTCGCTGGGCGCAGGCAAGTGGCAGAACTCCGGCGGCGACAAGGCGAAGTTCAGCCTGGGTCCGCGCCAGCTGCTGGACCTGTGGAAGCAGCTCCGCGATTCCGGGATGGGCGGCACGCTGCGCCTGCTGCACTTCCACATGGGCTCGCAGATCTCGAACGTGCGCGACATCGCGCGCGGGATGCGCGAGGCGACGCGCTACTTCGTCGAGCTGTCGAAGCTGGGCGCGTCGATCGACTACGTCGACGTCGGCGGCGGCCTCGGCATCGACTACGAGGGCACCCGCTCGCGCAGCTTCAACTCGGTCAACTACGGCGTGGCGCAGTACGCCTCGACGATCGTGCAGCCGCTGGCGGATGCCTGCGCGGCCGAGGGGCTGCGCCAGCCGCGCATCGCCACCGAATGCGGCCGCGCGATGACCGCCCACCACGCGGTGCTGGTGGCCAACGTCTCCGAGGTCGAGGCGGCGCCCGAGGGCCGCGTGCCCGACGCGCACGAGGACGAGCCGGCGGTGATCCGGCACCTGCGCGAGATCCACGCCGAACTCGACCAGCGCCCGGCGGTGGAGCTGTTCCACGAAGCCCAGCACCACCACGCCGAGGGCCTGGCGCTGTACGCGCGCGGCCAGCTCGACCTGGTGCACCGGGCACGCATCGACGACCTCTTCTACGCCATCGCGCACGCCGTGCGCGGACGCCTGACCTACCACGAGAAGAGCCACCGGCCGCTGCTCGACGAGCTCAACGAACGCCTGGTGGACAAGTATTTCGTCAACTTCAGCGTGTTCGAATCCATGCCCGACGTCTGGGCGATCGACCAGGTGTTCCCGATCGTCCCGATCGAGCGCCTGGACGAGGCGCCGACGCGCCGCGGCACGATCGCCGACCTGACCTGCGATTCGGACGGCAAGATCGACACCTACGTCGAGAACGAGGACCTGGACAGTTCGCTGCCGCTGCACCCGCTGCGGCCGGGCGAGAGCTACCGGCTGGGCTTCTTCCTGGTGGGCGCCTACCAGGAGATCCTGGGCGACATCCACAACCTGTTCGGCGACACCGATGCGGTCGAGGCCAGGGTGGAGGACGGCGGCTGCGCGATCACCCAGCAGCGCCGCGGCGACACCACCGACGTGATGCTGGACTACGTGGGCTATCCGCTCGACGGGCTGCGCGCGGAGTACGACGCGATGGTGGCGGCCGCCGGGCTGCCCGACGACGAGGCGGCGCGGCTGCGCGCTGCGCTGGAGGCCGGCCTCACCGGCTACACCTACCTCGACGACGCGCCCCTGGACTGACCGCCGGGCGGGGTCCCGCGGAAGCGACCGGGGCCGCTGCTAGAGCGGCGGTGGCTGCGTCTTCCAGGGCGCGGCGACCAGCAGCACGCCCAGGACCACCAGCAGCGCCCCCGCGATCCGCGGCCAGTCCGCCGGCCGCTGCGCCTGCAGGACGCCGAAGTGGTCCAGCAGCAGCGAGGCCACGACCTGGCCGAACACCGCCAGGCAGATCGCCGCGGCCGCTCCGACCCGCGGGATCAGCAGGGTGAACACCGCGACGTAGATCGCGCCGAGCACCCCGCCGATCCAGATCCATGGCGGGAACCGCGCGTCGGGCGCGGCGCCCCAGGGCGTGCGCATCGCCAGCAGCCATGCGCCCAGCACCACGCTGCCGACGAGGAAGGACACGAAGGCCGCCATGACCGGCCCGTGCAGCGCGCCGGCCAGGCGGGCGTTGACCAGGCCCTGCAGCGGCAGCAGGGCGCCGATCGCCACGATGGCGAGCATGGCCAGCCAGGCGTTCAACGCGGGCCCCCGGCGCGCGGCCCGCGCGCGTTCACGCCCGCGGCTCCCGGTGGACCTGCAGGCCGGCCAGCGACTGGCTGACGGGCATCACCTCCAGCCGGTTGACGTTGAGATGCGGCGGCAGGTTCGCGATCCACCAGGCCGACTC
>JAAZHF010000007.1 GCA_012510865.1 Gammaproteobacteria bacterium | reverse complement strand
GTTCTCTGCAGCATTGTTCAGTCCCCCTCAGCTGTCGCCCGCGATCGGCTGGACGTCGACGAAGATGATTCGCGTCCCGACCGAGGCCTGCGCCTGCGGGATGTTGTCGAGCGGCACCGGGAGCTTGGCCGTCTTGACCTTGCCGTGCTCCAGGATCGCGCCCGCGACGTCGGTGGTGTCGCTCGCCGGGGCCTTCACCGCGGTGAACAGGAACCCGGCCAGGACGTTGCGGCCGTCGCCGGCGTTGTTGTCGTAGGGGCCGTACAGCCCGGTCGCCGAGATGCGGCCCAGCGCCAGCCCGGACGGGAAGTAGCCATTCGGGTAGTGCGTCTGCGCCGTGAACGTGGACACGTCCAGCGTGATGGTCCGGGCGGCTTCCGTGCCGTGCTCGGACCCGAGCCACGACTGGTCGTCCTGCCCGAACACCTCGGTTCGGATCGACAGATCCATGGGGATGGTCTCCTATCGCTTCTTGCGGGACTGCTCATACAGCTCCCGGCCACGCGCGACGCTCGGGGCCTCCCCGCCGCCGCGGCGCGCGCCCTGCTCGAACCCGTCGCCGCCCGCCCCGGACTTGAACAGGTGCGGCTTGGCCTTCGCCATCGCCTTGACCGCCGCTTCGGCGCCCTGCACCTTGCCGTCCTTGTCGACGGTGATGTCGGCGGACTCCGACAGCAGCGCCACCACGTCGCCGACGTCGATCGCGCCGGCGTTGGCGGCCTGTATCGCGATCTCCGACCGGATGATCGTGCGCTCGGCCCGGGCGGTCGCCTCCTGCGCGCGGCGCTCGGCCTTGTCGGCCCGGTCACGCTCACGCTCCAGCTCCGACTTGGCCTGCTCCTCGAGCTGGTCGAGCCGCGCGGCCTTCTCCTTGAGCTCGTCGTAGTCCGCGTACTTCTTCTCGGCGCGGCTGAGCCGGGCCGCCACGATCCGGTCGACCTCGGCCTGGGTGAGAGTCGGCTGCTCGCCCTGCCCCTGACCCTGGTCGTCGTTGTTCTGGCCTTCGGCGCCCTGGGCCTGGCCTTCTCCGGATCCGCTCATGATTTTTCCTCCGTAGCCCGTCGGCATGCCGGCCGATTTCGCGCTGGCCGTGGTGCGCCCCGCTGACGCGGTAGGTCAGTCCAGGTCGCCTGGACCGGTGAACTTGTGGCCCCGGACGGTCATCACGGCGCCGATCTCGCCGTGCTCGTGCTCGATGACGATCTTTCGGTAGTCCGGGTCACGTCCACCGAAGTCGATGCGGCCGATCGTCTCCTCGACGGCGTCGTGGATCCGGTCGCGCAGGTCCTCGTCGATCACCTGGCCCGGGTCCTGGTCGCCGACGATCGGGGCGACCTTGCAGCCGCACCCCGGGTGGATCGGCATCAGCCGCCGCCGGTGGTACCGCTGCGTGGACGCCAGCAGGCACAGGGCGCAGTTCTTCCCGCCGCCCGGCACCCGCCGGTACCCCGCCACCCGCCGGTCACCGGCCAGGACCCGCTGCGACGTGCGAGTCGCCGCCAGCTGCATATCGGTCTTGATCGTGATCTCCAGCCGCTGCCGACCCAGCGCGACCGCCTCACGCAGCGGCCTGCCCTCACCGATCGCGGCCCGCACCGCCACGAACGGGCGGACGTAGACCTCGCGGGGATCGACGCCGCGCAGCGCCGCCCCGGCGACCGTCTGGGCCGCGGGCCCGGACGCCGCGGCCGTCGCGGCGGCGACCAGCCCCGCCTGAACCGCAGGCACCGCCGCCGCCGGAGCCGCCGCCGCGGGCACGGCCACGGGAGCGGCAGCGGGAGCGGCAGCGCCCATCATGTCCGCGATCATCGACGTCAGATACGCGGTCGTCAGCTCGCCCATGGCCTGCTGCGCGCCGATCAGGATCGGCAGCGCCTGGTCCAGCCAGGACTCGGCGTCCTCGTCGCGCCACCCGGTCAGGCCGTCCCACAGCGCCAGCACGATCGCCAAGGCCCGCGCCCGCAGGCCTGCGTCCGTACGCTGATACGCACGGATCAGCGCGAGCTGCTCAGGCTGCGGCACCGCCGGAGCCCTGCTCGCCCGTCTCCTGCCCCGCCTCGCCGGCCTGGGCCGGCTGCTGCTGCGGGGTGGGCTGCTGCGGCTGCGCGGCCGACAGCAGCGCCTGCATCGCCGACGCCTGGGTGATGCGCCGGATCCGCTGCGGCGACTCGCCCATGTCCTCGGCGACGATCTCCAGCGGGTACCCGATCGAGTACAGCTTGGTCGCCCGGTCGGCCGTGACCGCCGGGTTCAGGTGCCTCGGGTTGCGCCAGCGGATCTCACCGCTGGTGCGGTCCCACTCCTGCCCGGTCACCGCGGCGGCGAGCTCGGCCACGTCCTCCCACGACTCCCCGAAGGTGTCCTGGTGCTCCTCGACCTTGCTGATGTGCTGACCGTCCAGCGCGGTCACCGTGTCCGCGCTGATGTTGATCAGCTGGGAGATGTAGTAGTACGCCGGCGTGTGCGAGGTGATCAGCAGGTCCAGGATGTCGGCCTCGTGCGCCCGCAAATACCCGGTCAAGTCCGTCTGGGAAAACTCGCCGAACTTGGCGTCGGTCTTCTCCGTCGCCCAGGTCGAGCTCGGGTCCGGCGTGAACGGGTTGACGATCAGCGGCAGGCCGGTGTCCGGGTCCTGCAGCACCCGCCCCTCGGCGTCGCGCTGCTTCTCGAACTTGTGCCCGGACACGGACCGCGGCCGGAACGCCGAGTACCGCTCGGCGGTCATCCGGTTCAGCATGCCCAGGTTCACACGGTCCTGGATCGGCATCACCTGGTCGAACTCCGCGACCGGCTCCTCGCCGACCTCCGGGCGGCACTCGAACGGCACCACCGGCACCCGCCCGAACCCATGCTGCACAGTCGGATTGTCCGGCCGGGGCGACCACGACGACGCGCCCCAGCCGAGCCCCCGCCCCTCCGACACGTAGTGGTACAGGGTCGTCCTGTCGGCCAAGGTCGCCTTGCCGACCTTCAGCACGTCGTCGTACCAGGCCTTCAGCGCCCACCGCACCTCACCCGTCGCCGGATCGGTGTCGGTGATGCCCTCACGCGGATGCTCGACCGTCACCAGCGGCCGCTGCCGGTCCTCGGGATGCCGGCCGCCGATCACGTACGCCACGCTCTGCGACAGCGCACACCGGTACAGGCTCTTCTGCCGGGCCGCGAGCCGGTTCTGCTGCCACCACCGCCACGCCGGGGCGTCCGCCTGGCCGGCAGAATCGGCCAGCCCGAGCACCAGCAGCCGGTGCACGCTGGCGTCGATCACGAGCTTCAAGAAGTTCATGCGGCTCTTGCGCTGGAAGTCCAGGTAGGCGCGGGCGGCCTTCGCCGGGCCCTGCGGCAGCGGCGGACGGCCCTGGTAGTACTCCCGCCACTCGTCCAGCTGGCCCCGGCGCTTACGCAGCCGGCGCCCGAGGGTCAGCAGCCACCAGTCCGGCGAGCCGACCTCATCCGGCGTCTCCAGCGCCATGCCGCCACCCCCTTCACAGCGTCCACGCCCCGACCTCATCGCCCAGGCCCGCAGCGACCGCCTGCGACCGCGCCTCGAACGCCAGGATTGCGGCGATCACGGCGTCGATCTTCCGGGAGCTGGTGGGGTGCTCCTTGGCGATCTGGATCCCCGTCGACGACGTCCGCCGCCGCGCGTTCAGCAGGTGCCGGGTCAGCACGCCGGACCCGTCGTAGGTGATCTCGCCGTCAACGATCGCGTTGTGCAG
>JAAZHF010000064.1 GCA_012510865.1 Gammaproteobacteria bacterium | reverse complement strand
GGCCGCGGGTATGGCGGGTGTCCTCGGCGCAGATCGCATCGACGGTGCGCAGCGTCTCCAGCGCGCGCGGCGAAAGGTCGGCGAGGTTGCCGATCGGCGTGGCGACGACGTGGAGGGTTCCGGCGGGCGGCTGCATCGTGTCCTTCCGGGGGGAACGGTAGAATCCGGGCATTCTCGCAGCCGGAACGCCTCGATGCGCCACTCCTGGAAGCCTGTCCTCGCCGCAACCCTCGCCGCGCTGGCGATCGCCGGCTGCTCCACCGTGCAGGTGACGCCGCCCGCGGACACCGCGGTGGTCGCGCCGGAGCCCGTCCCCGGCCACTGGCGCTTCGACGCCGGCGACCGCCCGCCGGCCGAGCGCGACGGCTACCGGCCGCCGCGCAGGCTGGCGGTGCTGCTGCCGCTGAGCGGCAGCCTGGCGACCGCTGCCGGCCCGGTCCGCGACGGCCTGCTGGCGGGCTACTACAGCGAACAGCGCCGCCGCCCCGACATCGGGTTCTACGACACCGCCGGCACCGCGTGGGGCGCGGTCGAGGCCTACCGCCGCGCGCTCGCTGAGGGAGCCGACCAGGTTCTGGGCCCGCTGGGCCGCGACGAAGTGGAGGCGCTCTTCGCGCAGGGCGAGCTCGCGGTCCCGGTGCTGGCCCTCAACCGCGCGGGCGCGCCGCCGGCCAACGCCGGCAGCTACGCGCTGGCGCCGGAGGACGAAGGCAAGGCCGCGGCCGACTGGCTGGCGGCGCAGGGCGCGCTGAGGGTCCTGGTGCTGAGCTCGGGCGACGACAACGCCCGGCGCAGCATCGACGCCCTGCGCGCCAGGCTGCAGGAGCTCGGCGGCGGCGTCGCCCAGCTGCTGGCGGTCGTCGGCGAGGAGCCGCCGGACCTCATCGGCCCGATGCAGGCCGCGGTGCAGGCCGAGGGCGGCGTGGACGCGGTGTTCTTCGCGCTCCGCGGCCCGCAGGCGCGCCTGGTCGCGCCCCAGGTCTCGGCGGCGGGGCTGGCGGGCCGCCCGCGCGTGGCGACCTCGCACCTGCTGTCGGGCACCGGCGACGCGGACGAGGACGCCGCGCTGGACGGCATCGCCTTCCCGACCGACGCCTGGAGCGTGTCCGGCGTCCCCGGGCTTCCTTCGGCGCAGTCGCTTGCCGCGACCCTGCCCACCGCTCGCGGTCCGGCGGCGCGGCTGTTCGCGTTCGGCTACGACGCCTGGCTGCTTTCGGCCTACCTCGGCCACCTGGCCGGTGATCCCGCAGCCGCGGTGTCGAGCGCCAGCGGCGTGCTGCGCCTGGCACCGGACGGGCACGTCCTGCGCACCCCGGCGTGGTCCACCTTCAGCGGCGGCCGCGTGGTGCCGCTCGCGGGCGCGGCGCGTTGAGCGAAGCCCGGCGCCGCGGAGCCGGCGTCGAAGCGGCGGCGCGCACGCACCTGCTGCGCGCCGGCCTCCGCGAGGTCGCCGCCAACGCCGGCTACCGGCTGGGCGAGCTCGACCTGGTGATGCGCGATGGCGACACGCTGGTGTTCGTCGAGGTTCGCTACCGCGCCAGCGACGCCCACGGCAGCGGCGCGGAATCGGTCGACCGCGGCAAGCGCCGGCGCATCGTGCGCGCGGCCGGGCTGTTCCTGCTGCAGCATCCGGCGATGGCCGAGGACTGGTGCCGCTTCGACGTGGTCGAGGCCAGCGGCGATCCAGCGTCCCCCGATTTCACCTGGTACCGCGACGCGTTCCGCGCCGACGACGCCTGAACCGCGCCGGGGCGCGCTGCGCGGGACCCGGCTTCAGCGCGCGAAGTGTTCGTGGCCGGTCCGGTCCGGCTGCCAGGGACGGCCGTCGCGGTCGACCGCCTGCAGGCCGCGACCGGCGGCGATGGTGCCGATGCGCGTGACCTCGACCCCGGTGCGCGCGGCCGATGCGGCGGCCCGCACCACGTCGTCCGCGCCCGCATCCGCGGTGAAGCACAGTTCGTAGTCGTCCCCGCCCGCGGCCTGCAGCGCGCGCAGCACCGCGGTCCCGAATCCCGCCGGCAGCGCCTCGCGACCCGGCAGCGCGTCGACGTCGACGCACGCCGCCACGCCGCTGGCCGCGCACAGGTGCCCGAGGT
This sequence comes from Gammaproteobacteria bacterium, assembly GCA_012510865.1. Lineage (GTDB taxonomy): Bacteria > Pseudomonadota > Gammaproteobacteria > Xanthomonadales > Xanthomonadaceae > Luteimonas. Next base: position 115 of record JAAZHF010000064.1, on the reverse strand, counting down.
CGGCGAGCAGGCCGTCGGAGACGTCGATGCAGGCGCTGGCGACGCCGGCCAGGGCGCGTCCCAGCGCGACCCGCGGCCGGGGCCGCTCGAGGCGTTCGCGCAGCGCGGCCTCCCT
>JAAZHF010000063.1 GCA_012510865.1 Gammaproteobacteria bacterium | reverse complement strand
TGGTCGTGCCGATGACCGCTCCGATCCCCGCCCAGCCGCCCCGCCCCTCGATCCCCGCTCCCCCGCTGCCCGGCCCCGGCCGCCCGCGCGCATGGGGGCGCGCGCCCGCCTCGCGCTCGGCCCTGGCCTGGTTCGTGGCCGCGGCCGCGCGCGCCCACGGCGGGGTGCTGCTGGTGGTGGCCCGCGACAACCACGCGGCCACCCAGCTCGAAGCCGACCTGGGCACCCTTGCCGGAGCCGGGGGCGACCTTCCGGTGCTCGCCTTCCCGGACTGGGAGACCCTGCCCTACGACCGGTTCAGCCCGCACCCGGAAATCGTGTCACAGCGCCTGGCGACCCTGCGCCGCCTGCCCTCGCTCGAGCGCGGGGTGCTGGTGGTGCCGGTGCAGACGCTGATGCAGCGGCTGCCGCCGCTGTCCTACGTCATCGGCAACAGCTTCGACCTGCGGGTGGGCGAGCGCCTCGACCTCGACGCCGAGAAGCGCCGGCTCCAGGCCGCCGGCTACCGCAACGTCCCGCAGGTGTACGACCCGGGCGACTTCGCCGTCCGCGGCGCCCTGCTGGACGTGTACCCGATGGGCGAGGCGGCGCCGTTCCGGCTCGAGCTGCTGGATGATGCGATCGACACGATCCGCATCTTCGACCCCGAGAGCCAGCGCTCGCTGGAGCGCGTGGAGGCCGTGCAGCTGATGCCGGGCCGCGAAGTGCCGCTGGACGAGGCCTCGCGCGAGGCGGCGCCGGAAGAGCTCCGCGAACGGTTCGACATCGACACCCGGCGCAGCGCGCTGTTCCAGGACCTGAAGGCGGGCGCGGCGCCGGCCGGCATCGAGTACTACCTGCCGCTGTTCTTCGGTGGCCGGACCGCGACCCTGTTCGACTACCTCGGCGCGAACGCGCTGCCCCTGGTCGACGACGGTGCCCCCGCGGCCGCCGACCACTTCTGGGCCCAGGCGGTGCAGCGCCACGAACAGCGCCGCCACGACATCGAGCACCCGGTGCTCGCGCCGGAGACGCTGTGGCTGATGCCCGACGAGCTGCGCGCGCGCTTCAACGAGGCGCCGCGGATCGAGGTCGCCGGCAGCGGCCATCCGCGCCACGCCGAGGCGGCCGCGCTCGGCGAGCAGCCCGCACCCGGGCTCCCAGTGTCCGCGCGCCACGACGCGACCGCGGCGCCGCTGCGCGACTTCCTCGGCAGCTACCCGGGGCGCGTCCTGGTCTCGGCCGACAGCCCGGGCCGCCGCGAGGCCCTGCTCGAGGTTTTCGACGCGGCCGCCCTGCACCCGCAGGTGCTGCCCGGATTCCCGGAGTTCGCCGGCGGCGACGCCCGCTTCGCGATCGCCGTGGCGCCGCTGGAGAACGGGTTCGCGCTCGACCCGGGCGTCGCGGGTCCCGAGGCGCTCGTGGTCCTCACCGAGCGCCAGCTGTTCCCGGAGCGTGCCGCGGCGCCGCGCCGGCGCCGGCGCGCCGGCCGCGAGCCCGACGCGATCATCCGCGACCTGGGCGAGCTGACCGAGGGCTCGCCGATCGTCCACGAGGACCACGGCGTCGGCCGCTACCGCGGGCTGGTGACGCTCGAGGCCGGCGGCATGCCCGCCGAGTACCTCGAGATCGAGTACGCCAAGGGCGACCGCCTGTACGTTCCGGTCGCGCAGCTGCACCTGATCAGCCGCTACTCCGGCGCCTCCCCGGAGACCGCCCCGCTGCATTCGCTCGGCGGCGAACAGTGGACGAAGGCCAAGCGCAAGGCGGCCGAGAAGGTCCGCGACGTGGCCGCGGAGCTGCTGGAGATCCAGGCCCGGCGGCAGGCGCGGGCCGGGCTCGCGATCGACCTGGACCGCGCCCTCTACGAACCCTTCGCCGCGACCTTCCCCTTCGAGGAGACGCCCGACCAGCACGCCGCGATCGAGGCGGTGCTGCGCGACCTGCAGTCCTCGCAGCCCATGGACCGCGTGGTCTGCGGCGATGTCGGCTTCGGCAAGACCGAGGTCGCCGTGCGCGCCGCCTTCGCCGCGGCCTCGGCGGGCAAGCAGGTGGCGGTGCTCGTACCGACCACCCTGCTCGCCGAACAGCACTACGCCAGCTTCCGGGACCGCTTCGCCGACTGGCCGATCCGGGTCGAGGTGCTCTCGCGCTTCAAGACCCCGAAGGAGATCCGGGCCGAGCTGGAGCGGGTCGCCGAGGGCGGCATCGACGTGATCATCGGCACCCACCGCCTGCTGCAGAAGGACGTGCGCTTCAAGGACCTGGGCCTGGTGATCGTGGACGAGGAGCAGCGCTTCGGCGTGCGCCAGAAGGAAGCGCTGAAGGCGCTGCGCGCCAACGTGCACCTGCTCACCCTCACCGCCACCCCGATCCCGCGCACGCTCAACATGGCCATGGCCGGCCTGCGCGACCTGTCGATCATCGCCACCGCCCCGGCCAACCGGCTCGCGGTGCAGACCTTCGTCGTGCCCTGGGACGACGAGCAGCTGCGCGAGGCCTTCGACCGCGAGCTCGCGCGCGGCGGCCAGCTGTACTTCCTGCACAACGACGTCGAGAGCATCGGCCGCATGCAGCGCCAGCTGCAGGAGCTGGTGCCCGACGCCCGCATCGGCGTGGCCCACGGGCAGATGCCCGAGCGCGAGCTGGAGCGGGTCATGCTCGACTTCCAGAAGCAGCGCTACAACGTCCTGCTGGCCTCGACCATCATCGAGTCGGGCATCGACATCCCGAACGCGAACACGATCATCATCAACCGCGCCGACCGCTTCGGCCTGGCCCAGCTGCACCAGCTTCGCGGGCGCGTGGGCCGCTCGCACCACCGGTCCTACGCCTACCTGGTGGTCCCCGACAAGCGATCGATCACCGCCGATGCCCGCAAGCGACTCGACGCCATCGCCTCCATGGACGAGCTCGGGGCGGGCTTCATGCTCGCCACCCACGACCTCGAGATCCGCGGCGCCGGCGAGCTGCTCGGCGAGGACCAGAGCGGACAGATGGCCGAGGTCGGCTTCAGCCTCTACACCGAGCTGCTGGAGCGCGCGGTGCGTTCGATCAAGCGCGGCGAGCTGCCCGACGTCGACGGCACCGCGGCACGCGGCGCCGAGGTCGAGCTGCACGCCCCGGCCCTGATCCCGGAGGACTACCTGCCCGACGTGCACACGCGCCTGACGCTCTACAAGCGCATCAGCTCGGCGCGCGACGCCGCGGCGCTGCGCGAGCTGCAGGTGGAGATGATCGACCGCTTCGGCCTGCTGCCGGACGCGACGCGGCTGCTGTTCGCCACCGCCGAGCTCAAGCTCCAGGCCACGGCGCTGGGCATCGCCAGGATCGACATCGGCGCCAGCGGCGGACGGGTGAAGTTCGTCGAGAAGCCGTCGGTCGACCCGATGGCGGTCATCCGCCTGGTCCAGGGCCAGCCCGGGTCCTATCGCATGGACGGGCCCGACACGCTCCGGCTCACCCTGGAGCTGCCCGGCCCGGCCGCGCGGCTGCAGGCGGCGCGCGGCCTGCTGGCCCTGCTCGCGCCCGGCGCCGGCTGACCGCGGGCGCGGCCGGCGCGCGGTCAGTCCTGCGAACGCTTCGCCGCCGCCCGCTCCCCGGCCGCGGCGTCGGCGATCCGCCATAGATGGAGCGCCGCGTGCGTCCGAAACGGACCCCAGCGTTCGCCGCGCACGGCCAGCTCGCGGGGCCTGGGCATTTCCGCGGAGCCATCCACCAGCTGCGCGCCCTTGCGCACCCCGAGGTCGTCGACCGGCAGCACGTCCGGCCGCCCGAGCCGGAACATCAGCATCATCTCCACGGTCCAGCGGCCGATGCCGCGGACCGGCACCAGGGCGGCGATGATGGCGTCGGCGTCCATGGTCGACATCCGCCGCAGGTCCGGGATCTCCCCCGCCTGCTCGCGCGCCGCGAGGTCGCGCAGCGCCAGCGTCTTGTTGCCGGAGACCCCGCAGGCGCGCAGGGTCGCGTCGTCGACCCGGGAAAGCGTGTCGCAGTGGAAGCGGCCGGCCCCGATCGCGGCCTCGACCCGCGACACGATCGTGGCAGCGGCCTTGCCGCTGAGCTGCTGGTAGAGGATGGCCCGTGCCAGCGCATCCACCGGGTCGAAGCGGACGCGCCAGCGTGGGTCGGGCCCGATCGGCCCCAGCCGTCGCATCCATGCCGCGAGCTTCCGGTCACGACGGGCCAGCCAGGCCTCGGCCTCGGCGGTGTCGTAGCCACGGCGGTACCGCGGCATCGCCTCAGGTCCTCAGCGCCGCCGCCGCGTAGGCCAGCCAGCCCGCGATCAGCAGCACGCCCCCGAACGGGGCAAGGCGGGTCGGAAGGCCCGCGAAATGGGCCCCCGCCAAGGAGCCCGCGAACAGCAGCACGCCGGCGAGGAGCGCCCACAGCGACGCCGTCGCCAGTCCCGGCATCGCCCGCGGCGCCAGCGCAGCCAGCGCAAGCCCGTGGCCGAAGGCGAAGGCCGAGGCCAGGCCGAGCCGCGCGCCGGCCACCGGCGCCGCCACGTGCGAGGCATGGGCGGCGAGCGCCACCGCGGCCGCGGCCAGGATCGCACCGGCCGCGGCCAGCAGGCGCGGCGACGCGGGTCGGGAACGGGCGGCGGGCGGCGCCATCGTCGGTTCAGTGCTCCGGAACGCGGAACGCCGCACCTTGCGATGCGGCGTTCCGGAAGATACCCCAGGCGAGGGCCTGGTTCAGCGCTTCAGGTTCCAGAAGATCTTGAAGCGGCCATCCGCGGTGAACGCCGCGTCGATGCCATTGACGTAGTACTCGTACGGGCGGCCGATGGCCTCCTCGCCCTGCGTCATGGCCCAGGCGCGGGTCGCGCTGCGCGCTGCGTCGAGCTCGGCCATGTAGCCGGTGTAGTCGGCGCGGACGACGCGGGTCGGCTCGGTGCGAACGTAGGTGACGGGGCCCAGGAGCTTGATCGCCTCCGCATCCAGCGGCTCGGATTCGGTGACCACGAACTGCGGCGCGGCGTCCGGCGCGTCCGCGCCCTCTTCGCCCTCGGTCGCCCCGGCCGCCGGCGCTGCCGCGGCCTCGTCGGCGGAACCGCCGCCCTTGCGGCGCACCGCCTGCACCACGTCGAAGGTGTAGGTCTCGCGCGCGAACTCGGTGGTGACGATGCGCAGGGGGCCGATCGGCTCGAGCCCGTTCTCGTCCATCGTGCGCTTGATCCACTCGGCGTTGTCCTTCATCGCCTTGCGGATCACTTCGTTGTTGCGCTCGATCGCACCGGCGTTGACGACCAGCAGGTTCTCGCCGGGGAGTTCGGCCACCTCGAGGTTGGCCAGGGTGGCGCCGTCGACGCGGTAGTCGAAGTTGGGCACCGAGGCCAGCATGTTGGTCAGGCGCGAGAGGCCGAGCTTCATCGTGTCGCCGACGTTGCGGCTGACGTACAGGCCGGCGTAGCGGCCCAGCAGGTCCCAGCCGTACTCGACCGAGTAGTCCTGCGTGATCTCGATGTTGCGCCCGCCGCGGCCGGTGGGCTTGAGGGTGAAGCTCGTGCTCTTGTTGCTGCCGCGCTTGTCGTCCTCGATCCGGTAGACCACCTTCGAGTCCTGCGCGGACTCGACGATCTCCCAGCTGCCCTTGCCGACGCCGGACACCTCGGAGTCGTAGTCGATGCGGGCGCCGACGCCCTCGTCCGGACCCGACCGGTTCAGCCTCACGTTGCCCAGGGCGAAGGGATGCCAGTCGTCGAACCGCTTGAAGCTGTTGAGGGTGTCGAACACGATCGACATCCTGCGGTTGGTTTCGACGCTTTCGCTCAGGTGGCGGCTGGACGGCAGCAGCACGCCCACGATCACGAACAGCACGGCGACGATCGCCATGGAAATCAGGAGCTCGATCAAACGGGTCATTCAGGGTTCTCCGGGACCAGGACCGGCCGAAGCCGGGGCGCAGACGCGCAATCCTAGCAAGATTGCCGGCGGGGCCGCGACCTTTTCCGGCCGCTTCCCGCCCGCGCGCGGCGGCGCGGGTGCGCGGCGGCGCCCGCCGCCCTCAGACCAGCTGCAGTTCGAAGGCCTTGAGCACCGCACGGGTGCGGTCGCGCACGCCCAGCTTGCTCAGGATGTTGGAGACGTGGTTCTTGATCGTGCCCTCGGCCACGCCCAGCGAATTGGCGATTTCCTTGTTGGAGAAGCCCGAGGCCATCAGGCGCAGGATCTCGGTTTCGCGATCGGTGAGCGGGTCCGGCCGGTCCAGGCTGACGAAGTCGTTGCGCATGTGCTCCAGGCCCGAGAGCAGGCGCTGGGTCACCGCCGGCTGCACCAGCGAGCCCCCGCCGGCGACCGTGCGGATGGCGCCCACGAGCTGCTCCAGCGAGACGTCCTTCAGCAGGTAGCCCTTGGCGCCCGCCTTCAGGCCGGCGAGCACCAGCTGGTCGTCGTCGAAGGTGGTCAGGATGATGGTCGGCGGCAGGGTCCCGGCAGCCGACAATGCCTGCAGCGCCTCCAGGCCGGACATCACCGGCATCCGCATGTCCATGAGCACGACGTCCGGCGCGGCCCCGGGGATCAGCTCGACCGCCTGGCGGCCGTCCACGGCCTCGGCGACCACCTCGATGCCCTCGTCGAGCGCCAGCAGCGAGCGGATCCCCTGGCGGACCAGGGTCTGGTCGTCGACCAGGCACACGCGGATGGGGCGGCCGGCGTCCGCGGGGTTTCCGGTGGTCGTCATATCGCCTCCGTTGTCTGAGTGGGCGGCCCCGGTGGCTCGGCCACCGGGATCGCGATGTTCGCGATGTCATCCAGCGGCAGCCGCAGGCGCAGGGTGAATCCCTGGCCCGGCGCGGTCTCCGCCTCGACTTCGCCACCATACGCCGCCAGCCGCTCGCGCATGCCGCGCAGCCCGTTGCCGGCGGTGAACCCGTCGGCGCCGCGGCCGTCGTCGCGCGCGACCAGCCGCACCGCGCCCCGCTCCAGGGTGTACTGCAGGTGCAGCACGCTGGCCTGTGCGTGGCGGACCGCGTTGGTGATGATTTCCTGGGTGCAGCGCAGCAGCACGTGGGCGCGCTCCGGGTCCTCCATCGGGAACGGGCGCGGAAGGCGCATCTCGACCTTGAGCCCCGGCACGTTCCCGGCCAGCGGGTCGAGGGTGGCCGCCATGTCGATGGTCTCGTTGCCGCGGATCTGGCTGACCGCCTCGCGCACGTCCGAGAGCAGCAGCCGGGCCAGGGTGTGGGCCTGGCCCACGTGTTCCTGGGCCTTGCCGCTGGTCAGGTGGTTGGCCACCTCCAGGTTCAGGCTCAGCGCGGTCAGGTGGTGGCCGAGCAGGTCGTGCAGTTCGCGCGAGATCCGGGTGCGCTCGTTGACCCGCACGCTCTCGGCCAGCAGGGCCCGGGTCGCCCGCAGCTCCGCGTTCAGGCGCCGCTGCTCGTCGCGGGCCTGCGCCTGCTGCCGCGCCACCAGCCCGGTGACGAAGGCGAAGCCGGTGAAACCCACGTACAGGCTGGCCTGGAGGATGGCTTCCCCCAGCGAGAAGTCGAAACCGCGCACGTACACGGGCACGATCACGAATTCGCACAGGACCAGCAGGGCGACGCCCTGCCACACCGGCAGCAGCCAGGGCAGGACGCTGGCCACCACCATCAGCAGGATGCTGCCCAGGCCGCTCTGGCTGTAGTAGCTGATGGCGATCGCGCCGCCGGCCAGTCCGGCCAGCAGGATCCGGTCGGCGGCGCCGACGCGCTGCCGGCCCAGCCCCCGGGTCAGCCAGGCGTAGCTGGCGCCGAACACCGCCCACGCGACCCAGGCCCTCAGCGCCCCCGGCGCGGACGCCACCGGCAGCCCCTCGGCTTCGGGCGGCGCCTGGGGGAGGGTCAGCAGCAGCAGCGGCAGGCCGATCACCGCCCAGGTGAACAGGCCCGCGTAGCGCAGCAGCCGGTTGTGGTCGAATCGCTGGAGCATGCCTGCATGGTAGGCACAACCGGGCCCCCGGCGACGGTCCGGAAGTCATGCCCGGCTGTCGCCCCCCGGATCGGGCCATGTGATAATGGCGCCGAGTCGACGGCAGTGCCGCTGGCCCCCCGCCAGCGCGCGAGACGTTGGCGTCACTGGTCCCACCACGGAGTCTGGAATGTCGATTGTCGTCCGCGACGTGCGCGAGCACGAGCTGGATTCCGTCCTTGCCCTGAACAATGCCGCCGGCCCTTCCATCCTGCCGCTGGACTCGAACCGCCTGCAGCGGTTCTTCGACACCGCCGACTATTTCCGGGTTGCCGAGCGCGACGGCACGCTGGCCGGCTTCCTGGTCGGCTTCGGCTCGGCGCGGGGACACGACAGTCCGAATTTCGCCTGGTTCGGCGAACGCTACCCGGGCTTCATGTACATCGACCGCGTGGTCGTCGCCAGCCGCCGGCGCGGGGGCGGCGTGGGCCGGACGATGTATGCCGACGTGCAGGGCTACGCCGAGGTCCGCTACCCGGTGCTCGCCTGCGAGGTCTTCGTCGAGCATGACAGCGACACCGCGCGCATCTTCCACGGCAGCTTCGGCTTCCGCGAGGGCGGCCAGCACGTGATGCCGGGCCTGGGCATCCGCGCGTCGATGCTGACCAAGGACATGTGCAGCTACGCGTGGGTGCGCGACACCTACGGGGAGCAGCTGCCCGACGTCCCGTGGCTGGCGCAGCCGCGGCCGCTGGGCGAGGCGCGCCTGGCGACGGGCACCCGATGATGGCGAAGTCCCGGAGCGCACCGGCCGCGAACTTCGAACCCGCCGGCGAGCTCAGGATCGGCCAGGTCGGCATCGCCAACCTGCGCATCCGCACCCTCGACATCGAGCGCCTCGCCGCCGAAATGCGCGAGCGGGTCGAGCGCGCGCCGAAGCTGTTCGACCGCGGCGCGGTGGTGGTCGATTTCGGCGGCCTGCCGGCGCTCCCGGACGCCGCCACCGCGCGCGCCCTGCTGGAGGCGCTGCGCGCCGCAGGGGCGCTTCCCGTGGCCCTGGCCTGGGGCAATGCCGAGAACGAGCGGCTGGCGATCGAGCTCGGGCTGCCGCTGCTGGCGCGCTTCCGGGCGCAGTACGCGCCGGCCGGCGGTCCTCCGGCCGCCGCCGCCGCTCCGTCAGCCCTGCAGCCGGCACCGGAACCGGAGCCCGCCCCCGCGCGGGCCGCCGCGACGGGCCCCGCCGGCCGCGGTGCCCCGGGGCACATCCAGGCCACGGCCGTCCGCTCGGGCCAGCAGGTCTACGCCGAGGGTTGCGACCTCACCGTGCTGGCCGCCGTGGGCGCCGGCGCCGAGGTCATCGCCGACGGCTCGATCCACATCTACGGGCCGCTGCGCGGACGCGCGCTGGCCGGCGCCCAGGGCAATGCCCGGGCGCGTATCTTCTGCCGCGAGTTCCATGCCGAACTCGTGGCCGTCGCGGGTCACTACAAGGTGCTGGAAGACATCCCCGCCGACCTTCGCGGCAAGGCCGTGCAGGTCTGGCTGGATGGCGACCAGCTGAAAATCGCAGCGCTCGACTGAAGCGCACGCACAGGAGACAGACTTTGGCCGAGATCATCGTAGTCACGTCCGGGAAGGGCGGCGTCGGCAAGACCACAACGAGCGCGAGCCTGGCCTGCGGCCTCGCGCGGCGTGGCAAGAAGGTCGCAGTCATCGACTTCGACGTCGGCCTGCGCAACCTCGACCTGATCATGGGCTGCGAGCGGCGCGTGGTGTACGACTTCGTCAACGTCGTCCAGGGCGAGGCTTCGCTGAAGCAGGCCATGATCAAGGACAAGCGCTTCGACAACCTGTTCGTGCTTGCCGCCTCGCAGACGCGCGACAAGGATGCGCTGACCCGCGAGGGCGTCGAGCGCGTGCTCAAGGAGCTTGCCGACGACGGCTTCGAGTACATCGTCTGCGACTCCCCCGCCGGCATCGAGAAGGGCGCGTTCCTGGCCATGTACTTCGCCGACCAGGCGGTGGTCGTGGTCAACCCGGAGGTGTCGTCGGTGCGCGACTCCGACCGCATCATCGGCCTGCTCGACTCCAAGAC
>JAAZHF010000062.1 GCA_012510865.1 Gammaproteobacteria bacterium | reverse complement strand
CAGGTGTTCATGTCGAAGAACGCGGACTCCGCGCTCAAGCTGGGCCAGGCGCGCGGCGCCGCCATCTGCGCTGTGGTCATGCACGGCCTGCCGGTGCACGAGTACGGCGCCCGCCAGGTGAAGCTGGCCCTGGTCGGCACCGGCGCCGCCGGCAAGGCCCAGGTGCAGCACATGGTCGGGGCGATGCTGGGTCTGAAGGGCCGGCTGCAGGCCGACGCCGCCGACGCGCTGGCCATCGCCATCACCCATGCCCACGTCCGCGCCAGCGCGCGGCGCCTGGGCATCGATTCAAGCATGGCCTGGAGCCGCAGATGATCGGTCGTTTGAGGGGGGTGCTCGCGCACAAGTCGCCGCCGTGGCTGGTGGTGGACGTCAACGGCGTGGGCTACGAGCTGGAGGCGCCGATGAGCACCTTCTACGAGCTGCCGGCGACCGGGAAGGAGGTCGCGCTGTTCACGCACTACGCGCAGCGCGACGACTCGGTGTCCCTGTACGGCTTCGCCAGCGAATCCGAGCGGCGCCTGTTCCGCGACGTGCAGCGGGTCAGCGGCATCGGCGCGAAGATCGCGCTGGCGATCCTGTCGGGCGCCAGCGTCGAGGAATTCGCGCGCCTGGTGCAGGCCGGCGACGTCACCGCCCTGACCCGCATCCCCGGCATCGGCAAGAAGACCGCCGAGCGCATCGTGGTCGAACTGCGCGACCGCGCCGAGGCGATCATGGGCGGCGCGGCGCTGCCCGCGAGCGCGGGCGTGCCCGCCGATCCGCTGTCCGAGGCGACGGTGGCCCTGCAGCAGCTCGGCTACAAGCCGGCCGAGGCCCAGCGCATGGCGCGCAGCGCGCAGGCCGAGGGCGACGGTGCCGAAACCATCATCCGAAAGGCGCTACAGTCCGCGCTTCGCTGAGCCGGCGCTCCACGGAAAACCAGATGTCCTCAGGTCGAACCAGGCACGCAGCCGCGGCGCGGGGACGGGGCCATGGCCCCGGCGAAGGCGCCGGTCCGGGCAAGGAACACGGCAGGATCGGCCTGGCGGGCCTGGTGGTCGGCGCCATCGGCGTGGTCTTCGGCGACATCGGCACAAGCCCGCTGTACACCCTGCGCGAGGCCTTCAACCCGCACTACGGACTGACCGCCGACCACGACACGGTGCTCGGCATCCTGTCGCTCATCTTCTGGGCGCTGACCGTGGTGGTGACCTTCAAGTACGTCACCATCATCATGCGCGCCGACAACGAGGGCGAGGGCGGGATCATGGCGCTGATGGCGCTGGCACAGCGCAGCCTCAGGCCCGGTTCGCGGTCGGTGTACCTGGTGGGCCTGCTGGGCGTCTTCGGCGCCTCGCTGTTCTTCGGCGACGGCGTGATCACGCCCGCGATCTCGGTGCTGTCGGCGGTGGAGGGCCTGGAAGTCGTGGCGCCGCAGCTGCACGACTGGATCGTGCCGATCACCGTACTGGTGCTGGCGGCGCTGTTCGCCAGCCAGCGCTACGGCACCGAGAAGGTCGGGCGCGTGTTCGGGCCGATCACCATCCTCTGGTTCCTGTCGCTGGCGGCGCTGGGCGTGCTCAACATCACCCACGAGCCCGAGGTGCTGAAGGCGATCAATCCCTGGTGGGCGGCGCGCTTCTTCGTCGAGCACAGCTGGGGCGGCGTCTTCATCCTCGGCGCGGTGGTGCTGGCGGTGACCGGCGGCGAGGCGATCTACACCGACATGGGCCACTTCGGCGCGCGCCCGGTCCGGCTGGGCTGGTACTGGTTCGTGCTGCCCTCGCTGATGCTGAACTACCTGGGACAGGGCGCGCTGGTGCTCGAGGACCCGGAGGCGATCCGCAACCCGTTCTTCATCGGCGTGCCCGAGTGGGGGCGCTGGCCGATGATCCTGCTGGCCACCGCGGCCACCGTGATCGCCTCGCAGGCGGTGATCACCGGCGGCTTTTCCGTCGCGCGCCAGGCGATGCAGCTCGGCTACATCCCGCGCATGCGCATCAAGCACACCTCCAGCGAGACCATCGGCCAGATCTACATCCCGGCGATCAACTGGGCGATGGCGGCCATCGTGATCGCCCTGGTGCTGAGCTTCCGCAGTTCGTCGTCGCTGGCCGCGGCCTACGGCATCTCGGTGTCGATGACGATGCTGATCGACACGCTGCTGCTGGCGATCGTCGCGCGCGCGCTGTGGCCCAAGGCGCGGCGCTGGGTGCTGCCCTGCTGCGTCGGCTTCTTCGTGATCGACATCGCCTTCGTGGTGGCCAACGGTGCCAAGGTGCTGCAGGGCGCGTGGTTCCCGCTGGTGCTGGGCATCGTGCTGTTCACCATGCTGCGCACCTGGCGCCGCGGCCGCCAGCTGCTGCGTGATGCGGTCCAGGCGGACGGCCTGCGCCTGGACACCTTCATCTCCGGGCTGATGCTGGCGCCGCCGGTGCGCGTGCCCGGCACGGCGATCTTCATGACCAGCGCCCCGGGCGTGGTGCCGCACGCATTCATGCACAACCTCAAGCACAACAAGGTGTTGCACGAGCGCAACCTGTTCCTGACCGTCGATACCCTGGCGGTGCCCTTCGCCCCGCGCGACCGGCGCCTGGAGCTGAAGGGCATCGGCGACGATTTCTACCGCGTGACGCTGCGCTTCGGGTTCATGGAGACCCCCGACGTGCCGCTGGCGCTGATGCGCGGCTGCGACATCGAAGGGCTCGACGTCGATCCCATGGACACGACCTATTTCGTCGGCCGCGAAACCGTGGTCGCAAGCCGCCACGCCGGCATGCCGGTGTGGCGGGACAAGCTGTTCGCGCTGATGCACCGCAACGCGGCGCCGGCCAACGCCTATTTCCGCATTCCCGGGAACCGGCTGGTCGAGCTCGGCGCCCAGGTGGAGATCTAGACCGCGCGCAGCACGGCGACGTAGATCTCGCCGTCGAGGTCGCGCGGGATCCGCGACAGCGGCCGCATCATCCGCACCAGCCAGCGCATGCGCGGCCAGCCGACGAGGTTCTTGCCGACGTCGCCGAAGCTGCCGATCCAGGCCGGCTCCAGTCCGCAGTCCTGGAAGCAGTGCGCGAGCAGCCAGGGCGAGAGCGGCGTGATGTGGCCGATGCCTTCGTAGTTGCGGTCCTGGAACCACTGGTAGGTCCCGTCGACCATGAACTGCACGCGCGACAGCGGGTTGGACAGGTTGGGCGTGCTGAGCACGAGGTGTCCCCCGGTCTCCATGCAGGCGCGCGCCTGGCGCAGGAAATGCCGCGGGTTCTCGAGGTGCTCGATGATCTCCAGCGCCATCACCGCGGTGAACCGGCCGAGGCCGCGGGCGAAGTCGCCGTTGAGGTCGGCGGTGACGAAGCGTGCCCGGTCGCCGGCCTGGAAGTTCTCCTCGAGGATGTCCACGGCCGTGGGCCGGTAGCCCAGGTCGGCGAGCCGGAGGCTCATGGCGCCGCTCCCGGCGCCCAGTTCGAGGACCTCCGCCCCGGGCGGGACCCGCTCGCGCAGGCGGTCGGCGCAGGAGGCGTGGAGCCCTGGATAGGCGAAGACGCCGAGTCCCCGGTATTGCTCGGTGCCGATGCCGGTGGGGCCCAGCGTGCGGTAGTTCTCGACTGCGATCTTGGGGCCGGCATGCCCGGATCCGGGCAGTTCGATGGGCTCGGCGCTCAGCATTGTCGCGTGTCCTCGGGTGGCGTGGCTCCCCTGCGCACTTGCAACGCGGGCCCCGGCGACGATCGGACACCACCGGGCCGCGGCACGCCGTGGGCGGGCTGGCAAGCCCGGTACGTGGCCCCATATCTGGATCGACCCGTCCCCTGTCCGGAGCTCCCATGATCCCCTGTTCCCTGCTCGACCTCGCCCCGGTCTGCGAAGGCAGCACCACGGCCCAGGCCTTCGCCAACAGCCTCGACCTGGCGCGCCACGCCGAACGCCTCGGCTACCGGCGATTCTGGCTGGCCGAGCACCACAACATGCCGGGGATCGCCAGCGCGGCGACCGCGGTGCTGATCGGGCACATCGCCGGCGGCACGTCGACCATCCGCGTGGGCGCCGGCGGGGTGATGCTTCCCAACCATTCCCCGCTGCAGGTGGCCGAGCAGTTCGGCACCCTGGCCACGCTGTACCCGGACCGGATCGACCTCGGCCTCGGGCGCGCTCCGGGCACCGACCAGGCGACGGTGCGCGCGCTGCGCCGCTACTACGACGCCGCCGACGCCTTCCCCCACGATGTCGGCGAGCTGCTGGCCTACTTCGCGCCGGTGAGGCCGGGGCAGAAGGTCCAGGCCGTGCCCGGCGCGGGACTCGAGGTGCCGGTGTGGCTGCTCGGTTCGAGCCTCTTCAGCGCCCGCCTGGCCGCGGCGATGGGCCTTCCCTTCGCCTTCGCCTCGCACTTCGCCCCGGCGATGATGGAGCAGGCGCTGGCGCTGTACCGCCACGAGTTCCGTCCCTCGGACCGGCTCGCCGCGCCGTACGCGATGCTCGCCCTCAACGTGGTCGGCGCCGACTCCGACGCCGAGGCGCGCCGATTGTTCACGACCATGCAGCAGACCTTCGTGCGCCTGCGCCGCGGCGAGATCGGACTGGTGCCGCCGCCGGTGGACGACATCGACGCCCACTGCACGCCGCAGGAGCGCGCGATGGTGGACGCGGCCCTAGCCTGCTCGGTGATCGGCGACGAGGCGACCCTGCGCGCCGGCATCGCGGACTTCGTCGCCAGGCACCGTCCCGACGAGCTGATCCTCACCGCCAACATCCATGACCACCAGGCCCGGCTGCACTCGTTCGCCATGGCGGCGCGCGCCTGCGCATCGCTGCCGGTGGCCGCGGAGGGCGATCGCGGCTAATCTTCACGCAGACCAGGCCAGCGGAGCCCGCCATGGATGCGGAGACCGTCCAATCAGGCAGGAGGGGTGAGCTCCTGCTTTTCCTCTTCATCACCGTGGTGCTGTTCCCGCTGCTGTCGGTGATGATCGTCGGCGGCTACGGATTCGCGGTCTGGATCTCGCAGATGCTCTTCACCGGCCCGCCGACGGCATAGGGCCGGCATGGGTCGTTCCAGGATTGGCGTTCCGGACCGTTCGCGCAGGGCGCTGCTCGCGGGCCGCGCACGCGCGACGCCGCTGCTGCGCCCGCCGTGGGCGCGCGACGAGGCCGGCTTCACCGCGGCCTGCACGGCCTGCAACGCCTGCGCCGAAGCCTGCCCGCCCGCGGTGCTGGTGCGCGGCGGCGGTGGCTTCCCGGAGTTCGATCCCGCGCGCGGCGAATGCACCTTCTGCGGCGACTGCGCCGCGGCCTGCGGCGAGGGCGCCTTCGTCGCGCCGACCGGCCGTCCGTGGGCGCTCCGGGCGTGGATCGGGGACGCCTGCCTGGCTGGCGCCGGCGTCGTGTGCTGGAGCTGCCGCGATGCCTGCGGCGAATCCGCGATCCGCTTCCCCCCCGCGCTCCCGGTCGCGCGGCCGCAGGTCGCCGCCGACCGCTGCACCGGCTGCGGCGGCTGCGTCGGCGCCTGCCCCACGTCCGCGATCACCATCGCCGGCGCTTCCGCGGAGGTGCCCGTTGTCGCATGACGCGCCCCGAGAGTGGCACGTGGCCAGCCTCGTCGTCCGCCACCACCGCGAGGCGATCCCGGCGCTGGCCGGGGCCGTCGCCGCCGCCCCCGGGCTGGAACTCGCCCTGCAGGAGGACACCTGCAGCGTGCTCGTGCAGGAAACCGACGGCACCCTCGGCCTGATGGACAGCATCGACCTGCTGCAGGCGCTGCCGGGAGTGATCACGGTCAACCTCGTCTACCACCACGTCGAGCGGCAGGAGCCGCACGGCGACGTCCCCGCGTCCGATCCACAGGAGTCCCACGGATGAGCACCACCCGCCGCGAATTCATCCGCAACAGCGCCATCGCAAGCGCCGCCGTCGCCGCCGGCCTGCCGGTGCCCGGCCACGTGGCCGAGGCCGTGTCCGAGAGAGGGCAGGGGCTGAAGTGGAGCAAGGCGCCGTGCCGCTACTGCGGGACCGGCTGCGGCATCAACGTGGCCGTGCGCGGCGGCCGCGTGGTGGCGACCCACGGCGACGTGAAGGCCGAGGTCAACCGCGGGCTCAACTGCGTCAAGGGCTACTTCCTGTCCAAGGTGATGTACGGCGCGGACCGCCTGACCACGCCGCTGCTGCGCAAGAAGAACGGCGTCTACGACAAGGAAGGCGACTTCACCCCGGTCAGCTGGGACGAGGCCTTCGACGTGATGGAGGAGAAGTTCAAGGCGGTGCTGAAGGCCAAGGGCGGCGACGGCATCGGCATGTTCGGCTCCGGCCAGTGGACGGTGTGGGAGGGCTACGCGGCCAACAAGCTGATGAAGGCCGGCTTCCGCAGCAACCACATCGACCCGAACGCGAGGCACTGCATGGCCTCGGCGGTCACCGGCTTCATGCGCACCTTCGGCATGGACGAGCCGATGGGCTGCTACGACGACATCGAGGCCGCCGACGCCTTCGTGCTCTGGGGCTCGAACATGGCCGAGATGCACCCGATCCTCTGGACCCGGGTCACGGACCGCCGGCTGTCCAATCCGCACGTCAAGGTCGCGGTGCTGTCGACCTTCGAGCACCGCAGCTTCGACCTCGCCGACATCCCGATGGTGTTCAAGCCGCAGACGGACCTGGTGATCCTGAACTACATCGCCAACCACATCATCCGGTCGGGCAGGGTCAACCGCGAGTTCGTCGACAGGCACACCACCTTCAAGCGCGGCAACGACGACATCGGCTACAGCCTGCGCCCCGAGCATCCGCTGCAGGTCGCGGCCAGGAACGCCGACGACCCCAACGGCGGCACGCCGATCACCTTCGACGAGTTCGCGCGCTTCGTCGCGCCGTACACGCTGGAGAAGGCGGTGGAGATGACCGGCGTGGAGCGCGGCTGGCTGGAGAAGCTGGCCGAACTCTATGCGGACCCGGGCACCAAGGTGATGTCCTTCTGGACCATGGGCTTCAACCAGCACACGCGCGGCACCTGGGCCAACAACATGGTCTACAACATCCACCTGCTGACGGGGAAGATCGCCACGCCGGGCAACAGCCCGTTCTCGCTCACCGGGCAGCCCTCGGCCTGCGGCACCGCGCGCGAGGTCGGCACCTTCAGCCACCGCCTGCCGGCCGACATGGTGGTGACCGATCCCGGGCACCGGGCGATGGCCGAGGACATCTGGAGGATCCCGCGCGGGATCATCAAGGACAAGGCCGGCTACCACGCGGTCGAGCAGAACCGCGCGCTCAAGGACGGCAAGCTCAACGCCTACTGGGTCCAGGTCAACAACAACATGCAGGCCGGCGCCAACATCCTCGAGGAGGGCTGGCCCGGATACCGCAACCCGGACAACTTCATCGTGGTGTCCGACGCGTACCCGACGGTGACCTGCCAGGCGGCCGACCTGGTGCTGCCGGCGGCGATGTGGGTGGAGAAGGAGGGCGCCTACGGGAACGCCGAGCGCCGCACGCATTTCTGGCACCAGCTGGTGGATGCGCCCGGCGAGGCGAAATCCGACCTGTGGCAGCTGATGGAGTTTTCCAAGCGCTTCACCACCGACGAGTGCTGGCCCGAGGAGATCCTGGCGGCCAACCCGGAGTTCCGCGGCAGGACGCTGTTCGACGTGCTGTACCGCAATGGCAAGGTCGATGCGTTCCCGGTGTCCGACATCGAGGAGGGCTACGCCAACCACGAGGCCGAGGCCTTCGGCTTCTACGTGCAGAAGGGCCTGTTCGAGGAGTACGCCGAGTTCGGTCGGGGGCACGCCCATGACCTCGCGCCCTTCGATCGCTACCACCAGGAGCGCGGCCTGCGCTGGCCGGTGGTGGACGGCAAGGAGACCCTGTGGCGCTACCGGGAAGGGTCCGATCCATACGTGAAGCCCGGCTCCGGCTTCGAGTTCTACGGCAATCCCGATGGCCGCGCGGTGATCTGGGCGCTGCCCTACGAACCGCCCGCGGAGTCGCCAAACGACGAGTACGACCTGTGGCTGGTCACCGGGCGCGTGCTCGAGAACTGGCATTCCGGCTCGATCACCATGCGCATCCCGGAGCTGTACTAGGCAGTGCCGTCCGCAGAGGTCTACATGCATCCGGACGCCGCCCGCGCACGCGGCCTCAAGCGCGGCGACGAAGTCGAGGTCTCCTCGATCCGCGGCGCGATGCGCACCCGGGTCGAGACCCGCGGCCGCAACCGGATGCCGCGGGGAGTGATCTTCGTGCCCTGGTACGACGCCGCGCAGCTGATCAACAAGGTGACGCTGGACGCCACCGATCCGATCTCCAAGCAGACCGACTTCAAGAAGTGCGCGGCCAAGGTCGTCGCGGTGGGAGCCTGAGATGCGCCAAGCCATGAAGCCCGTCACGTGCCTGCTTGCCGGCCTCGCGCTGGCGCTGTCGCTCGCGGCCTGCGGCGGCGGTGATCCGGAGCCGGAGGTCAAGCGGCCCGCGCCCCCGATCAGCGCCCGCGGCAACCCGGCGCAGGAGCTCGACGCGCTCCGCCGCCACGTGCCGGTCGACGTCGAGATCACCCCGCTGCCGATGGCGCGGGTGGAGAACTTCGACCGCACCCGCGAGCGCGCCTACCCGATGCAGCCGCCGACGATCCCGCACAGCATCGACGGCTACCAGGTCGACCTGAACTCGAACCGCTGCATGCTCTGCCACGCGCGCGGCACCGCCGCGGAGTTCCAGGCGCCGCCGGTCAGCGTGACCCACTACATGGACCGCGACGACCAGTTCCTGGCCGAGGTGTCCCCGCGGCGCTACTTCTGCGTCCAGTGCCACGTGACCCAGACCGATGCCCGGCCGCTGGTCGCCAACGGTTTCAAGGACATCGACGAGGTGCTGCGTTCGGAGCGCGCGCAGTGAGGGCCTGGCATCGGATGCGCGCCGCCGCCGCGGGCTTCTGGCGCCGGTTCAACCGTCCGGCCCGGCACCTGAGCCTGGGCTTCCTGACCCTGGGCGGCTTCATCGCGGGCATCGTGTTCTGGGGCGGGTTCAACACCGCGCTGGAGGCCACCAACACCGAGGCCTTCTGCACCAGTTGCCACGAGATGGAGGCCAACGTCTTCGAGGAGCTGAAGCCCACGATCCACTACAGCAACCGCTCGGGCGTGCGCGCGACCTGCCCGGACTGCCACGTTCCGCACGACTGGACCGACAAGATGGCGCGCAAGATGCAGGCCTCGAAGGAGGTCTGGGGCAAGATCTTCCGCACCATCGACACCCGCGAGAAGTTCCTCGACAACCGCCTGGTCCTGGCCCAGCACGAATGGGACCGCCTGAAGGCGAACGACTCGCTCGAGTGCCGCAACTGCCACGCCTACGACTCGATGGACCTGACCCGCCAGGCCAGCCGCGCGGCCTTCATCCACCGCAGCTACCTGGCCACCGGCGAGGCCACCTGCATCGACTGCCACAAGGGCATCGCCCACCGGCTCCCCGACATGACCGGGATCCCGCAGGGCGTCCAGGCCGGTCCGGCCGCAGCGAGCCCCGGCCTGCCGTCCCCGCACTGACCCAGGCCCCTGTAGGAGCGGCTATAGCCGCGATCAGCCTTCCACCGGCCTGTTCGCGGCTATAGCCGCTCCTGCAGCCCTTGGGAAGAAGGTACCCGGGAGCCGGCCGGCGTGAGAAGATGGACGGCATGAGCGAAGAGCGGATCATCGGCGGCGGGGCGACCCGCGAGGACGCCGCCATCGAGGCCTCGATCCGCCCCCAGCGGCTGGACGACTACCTGGGCCAGCAGCCGGTCCGCGAGCAGCTGGGGATCTACATCGAGGCCGCCCGTCGTCGCGGCGAGGCCATGGACCACGTGCTGGTCTTCGGGCCGCCCGGCCTTGGCAAGACCACCCTGTCGCACGTCATCGCCAACGAGCTCGGGGTCAACCTGCGGGTCACCTCGGGGCCGGTGATCGAGAAGGCCGGTGACCTGGCCGCGCTGCTGACCAACCTGCAGCCGCACGACGTGCTGTTCATCGACGAGATCCACCGCCTCTCGCCCGTGGTCGAGGAGGTGCTGTACCCGGCGATGGAGGACTTCCAGATCGACATCATGATCGGCGAGGGTCCGGCCGCGCGCTCGATCAAGCTCGACCTGCCGCCCTTCACGCTCATCGGCGCCACCACGCGCGCCGGGCTGCTGACCGCGCCCCTGCGCGACCGCTTCGGGATCGTGCAGCGGCTGGAGTTCTACAGCGCCGAAGAACTCACCCGGATCGTGCGCCGCTCGGCGACCATCCTCGTCATCGACTGCGAGCCGGGAGGCGCGGCCGAGATCGCGCGCCGCGCCCGCGGCACCCCGCGCATCGCCAACCGCCTGCTGCGACGGGTGCGCGACTACGCCCAGGTGCGGGCCGGCGGCCGCATCGACGACGGGGTGGCGGCCGCGGCGATGCAGATGCTCAAGGTGGACGCCGAGGGCTTCGACGACCTGGACCGCCGCCTGCTGAACCTGATCATCGGGACCTTCGACGGCGGGCCCGTGGGCGTCGAGTCGCTGGCGGCCGCGCTTTCCGAGGAGCGCGGGACGCTGGAGGACGTGATCGAGCCCTACCTGATCCAGCAGGGCTTCCTGGTCCGCACCGCGCGCGGGCGCATGGCGACCCGCAAGGCCTGGCTGCACCTCGGGCTGCAGCCGCGCGGGCAGGCCGCGGAGGGCCTGTTTTGAGCAGCGCCGGTCGGCTCCTGTTCAGCCTCCCGACAAGGGTCTACTGGGAAGATACCGACGCCGGCGGCGTGGTCTACCACGCGCGGTACGTGGCGTTCCTCGAGCGGGCGCGCAGCGAATGGATGCGCAGCCTCGGGCACGGGCAGCAGGCGATGATCGACGGGCTCGACCTGGTCTTCGCGGTGCGGGACATGCAGCTCGACTTCCGGCGCCCTGCACGCCTGGACGACGCGCTGGAGGTCACCGTGTCGCTGGCGCGGGTGCGCCGGGCAAGCGTCGAGTTCGCACAGGAGGTGCGGCGCGACGGCGAGCCGCTGGCCACGGCCCGCGTCCGGGTCGCAGCCATCGATGCCCGCAGCTTCCGCCCGCGCGCGCTGCCGGACACGCTGTACGGGCTGTTCAAATCCCTGGAATCCAATGCGGAGCAAGACTAGATGAGTGCAACGGCGATCCTGATGCAGGCAAGCAGCGTCGAACCCCTGCCGGAGGAGGCGCCCGCCGACGCCGTGGCGCTGGCCGCCGATGCCGCCGGCCAGGCGTCGGGACTCCCCGCCGGCGGCGGTGAGCTCGACATCATCCAGCTGGTCCTGCACGCCTCGACCCCGGTGCAGCTGGTCATGCTGGTGCTGCTGTTCGCGTCGGTCGCGTCCTGGGTGATCATCTTCCGCAAGAAGCGCATGCTCGATCGCGCCGAGCGGGAAGCGGACCGGTTCGAGGAACGCTTCTGGTCGGGCGCCGACCTCGGCAAGCTGTATGCCGCCGCCAGCGAGCGCAACCGCGACATCGAGGGCCTGGAGGCGATCTTCGAGGCGGGCTTCCGCGAGTTCAGCCGCAGCCGGCAGCGCCGTGGCGGCGACAGCAGGGCCCAGCTCGAGGGCGCCCAGCGCGGCATGCGCGTCGCCAGCTCCCGCGAGCTCGACGGGCTCGAGCACAACCTGGAGTTCCTGGCCAACGTCGGCTCGATCGCGCCCTACGTGGGCCTGCTGGGAACGGTGTGGGGGATCATGATCGCCTTCCACGGCCTGGCCAACGTGAGGGAGGCGACCATCGCCAGCGTCGCCCCGGGCATCTCCGAGGCCCTGGTCGCGACCGCGATGGGCCTGTTCGCGGCGATTCCCGCGGTCTGGGCCTACAACCGCTTCGCGACCAAGGTCGAGCGCGTGGCCGGCCGCTACGATGCCTTCTCCGAGGAGTTCTCCTCGATCCTGGAGCGCCAGTCCTCTGCCGGCGAGGCCTGAGCCGATGGCCGTCCGCAGCCGCCGCGGCAAGCGCCGCCAGCTCAAGAACGAGATCAACGTCGTGCCCTACATCGACGTGATGCTGGTGCTGTTGATCATCTTCATGGTGACCGCGCCGCTGATGAACCTGGGCACCGACATCAACCTGCCCGACTCGAGCGCGCGCTCGCTGGAGACGCCGAAGGATCCGCTGGTGGTCAGCGTCTACCCCGACGGCGCGCTGGCGCTGGTGTACGAGGGGGAGAACGTGTCGGTGACGCGCGAGGACCTGACCACCCGGCTGCGCGCCATCCACAACCAGAACCCCGACGCGGTGGTGCTGGTCAACGGCGACCGCACCGCGAGCTACCAGTTGGTGATGGACGCGCTGGACGCGGTGAACGCCGCCGGGATCGACCGCGTCAGCCTGATCAGCCGCCCGGCCGAGGCGGGCCGCTAGATGCGCGAAAGCCGTGCCGATACCGCGCGCGCCGTGGTGCTGGCCGTGCTGCTGCACGTCGCGCTGTTCGCCCTGGTGCTGCTGGGCATGTGGTGGTCGCGCGCGTCGGCGCCGGCCTCCGCCGCCGGTTCGCCGATCAGCGCGGACGTCGTGGACTTCGGCGATGTCCCGGCGTCGGTCCGGCGCGCGATGGCGCGCACCCCCGAGCCGCTGCCGCCGGAGCCCGAGCCCGCGCCGGACCCCGAGCCCGAGGCCGAGCCGATCCCCGAAGCCGTGCCGGAGCCCCAGGTGATCCCCGAGCCGGTCCCCGAGGACGCGCCGATCGAACCGCAGCCGGTGCCGCAGGTGCAGGTGCGCGAGCCGGACGTCGTCGAGCAGGAGGCGGCCCGCCGCGAGGCGATCGCGCGGGAAACCGCCGCGCGCGAGGCGGAGGAGCGCCGGCGCCAGGAGCAGATCGACCTCACCGAGCGCCAGCGGAAGCAGGAGGAGGCCGAGCAGAAGCGCCGCCTCGCCGAACAGAAGCTCGCCGAGATCAAGCGGCAGCAGGAGCAGGCGCGCCGCGAGGCGGAAGAGGCCCAGCGGCGCCTGGAGCGGATCGCGCAGAGCAGGGCGGAAGAGGCGTCCGACCAGGCCGCGTCGTCGGCGCCGGCGCCGCCCGGCAACGCGGGCGGGGACGACGGGCTGGCGGCACGCTACAAGGCCGCGATCACGGAGGCCATCCAGAGCAACTGGACCCGGCCCGACAGCGTCCCGCTCGGGCAGCACTGCCGGATGACGATCACCCAGGTCCGGGGCGGCACCGTGGTGCGGGTGGAGTTCGCGCCCTCCTGCCCCTACGACGCCCTCGGGCGGCGCTCGGTCGAGGCCGCGGTCCGCAAGGCCGAGCCGCTGCCCTATGCCGGCTTCGAGAGCGTGTTCAACCGGACCCTGATCCTGAACTTCGAGGCCCGCGACCGCTGACCGTGGGAGCGGCCACGGCCGCGCAGGGATCCGTTCATCCTTGTGAGCGTCTTCACGGCCATCCTGTCACCCTCTGAACGTCCATTCCCGGAGCCCGGCATGATCCGAATCCAAGGCCGGCTGGCCGCCACCACCCATGCGTGGATCGCGGCCTGCCTCGCACTCCTCCTGCCCTTCGCCGCGGCGGCCCAGCAGGGCGGCCTCGAGTTCGACATCGTCGGCGGAAACCCCCAGGCGCTCCCGATCGCGGTGGTGCCGATGCCCTACCAGGGCGGGGGCACGCCGCCCGACACCGACGTCGCGCGCGTGGTGCGCGAGGACCTGGCCCGCTCCGGCCAGTTCCGCGGCCTGCCCGAGCAGGACATGATCGAGCGCCCGACCCGCGGCAGCGAGGTCAACTACGCGACGTGGCGGATGCTGCGGCAGGACTTCCTGGTCGTCGGCCGGGTGGTGGATGCCGGGGGCGGCGCCTACCGGGTGGAATACGAGCTGTTCGACGTGGCGAAGCAGGAGCGCCTGCTCGGCATCGCCATGACCGGCCGCCCGAACGCGATGCGCGACGTGGCCCACCAGATGGCCGACGCGATCTACGAGAAGATCCTCGGCGTGCGCGGGGCGTTCTGGACCCGGATCGCCTACGTGACCTCCACCGGCACCGGCGAGAACATCAACTACGCGCTGATGGTCGCCGACGCCGACGGCCACAACCCGCAGGTGGTGGTGCGTTCGACCGAGCCGCTGATGTCGCCCGACTGGAGCCCCGACGGCCGCCGCCTGGCCTACGTCTCGTTCGAGCACAACAACAACTCGGCGATCTACATCCAGGACCTGGCGACCGGCGCCCGCGAGCGCGTGGCCAGCTTCCGCGGGATCAACAGCTCGCCCTCGTTCTCGCCCGACGGCACGAAGCTGGCGCTGACCCTGTCCCGCAGCGGGGACCCCGAGATCTACGTCATGGACCTCGCCAGCAAGGCGCTGACCCGGATCACCAACCAGCTGGGCATCGATACCGAGCCGGTCTGGAGCGCCGACGGCCGCAGCATCTATTTCACCTCGGACCGCGGCGGCCTGCCCCAGGTCTACCAGGTGCCCGCCACCGGCGGCAGCGCCAGCCGGGTCACCTTCCAGGGACGGTACAACGCCAGCCCGACGGTGTCCTTCGACGACTCCAGGATCGCTGTGGCGCAGGGTTCAGGAAACGTATACCGTATCGCCCTGCTGGACCGCAGCCTTGGAACGCCGCGCTGGTCCACGCTGTCGCCGTGGTCGCTCGATGAATCGCCGAGCTTCGCGCCGAACGCCAGCATGGTCCTGTACGCGGGCCGGGAAGGCAGCAGGGGAGTCCTGTATGCCGTCTCCGCCGACGGGCGCGTCCGCCAGCGGCTGGTCCTTGCCGACGGCAACGTCCGCGAGCCGGCGTGGGGACCGTTCCGCGAGCGCTGACGCCGCGTGCACGGCCGATACAGCAATGTGAATTCACTGCCCATCTGCAGAAGGATCGACGAGAGATGAAGACCCCAACCCGCGTTCTGCTCATTGCACTGCTCTGCACCGCAGCGGTGGCCTGCTCCAAGAAAGTCAAGGAGGAGCCGCCGGCCACCACGCCGACCACGCCGACCACCACGCAGCCGGCCACCACCCCGGGCGCCTACGGCCCCGAGGACCTGGACACCGACGCGTGCCTGCGCCAGCGCACGATCTACTTCGACTTCGACCAGGACTCGCTGCGTCCGGAGTTCCAGGCGGCGATGGCCTGCCACGCGAAGTACCTGCGTGACCGCCCCTCGGCCCGCATCACCCTGGAAGGCCACGCCGACGAGCGCGGCAGCCGCGACTACAACCTCGGCCTCGGCGAGCGCCGCGGCAACGCGGTGTCGTCCGCGCTGCAGGCCAACGGTGGTTCGGCCGGCCAGCAGACCGTGACCAGCTACGGCGAGGAGCGCCCGACCTGCACCGCCTCGAACGAGGACTGCTGGGCCCGGAACCGCCGCGTCGAGATCACCTATACCGCCCGCTGATCGGCGGCATGCGACGCACGTCGGCAGCTGGCGGGAACCCCGCCAGCTGCCGATTGTCTTTCCAAGTCCCGAATCCCGGTTGATGCCATGACCCGCAGCCCGCTCCCGACGATCCTCGCACTCGCCATCGCCGCCGTGGCCGGACTGGCCGCGTCCCCGCCGGCCGCCGCCCAGCGCGCAAGCCTGGGTGAACGGGTGGCCGCGCTCGAGGCCCAGGCGGCCAACAACCAGGGCAACATCGAACTTCTCAACCAGCTGGCGGCGCTGCGCGACGAAGTCCGCTTCCTGCGCGGCCAGCTGGAAGAGCTGCAGCAGCAGAACGCGGCCCTCGAGGCCAACGTCCGCAACCAGTACCTCGACCTCGACGACCGCCTGAACACGCTCGAAGGCGGGGCCACGGTCGATCCGTCGGCCAGCCCCGGTCCGGCGGCGGGGTCCGCCGCGCAGCCCGCTTCGGCGCCGGCGGCCACGGCTCCCGCCGATAGCGCGCCGATCGTGTTCGGGGACGCCGGCCTGCTGGCCAACGCCGCCGACGAGCGCGGCGCCTACGAAACCGCGTTCGCGGCCCTGCGCAGCGGCGACTACGAGCAGTCGGCCCGGCTGTTCGCCGAGTTCCTGCGCCTGTATCCCTCCGGCTCGTATGCGCCCAACGCCACCTACTGGCTGGGCGAGAGCTACTACGTCATCCAGGACTACGCCAGCGCGCAGGCGCGGTTCCAGGCCATCGTCGAGCGCTGGCCGACCCACGACAAGACGCCGGGCGCGCTGCTGAAGGTCGGCCTGTCGCAGTACGGCCAGGGCGACCTGATGGCGGCCGAGGCCACGCTGGGCCGGGTCATCTCGCAGTACCCGGGCACCGACGCGGCCCGCACCGCCGACGACCGCCTGCGGGCGATCCAGCTCAACAGCCTGCGCTGAGCCCGCGCGCGCGGGCCGGGCGCCGGCGGCGCGGGGGCGCGCGGTACAATCCGCGCCATGGACACGCCCCACGCCGGGTCCACGACGGCGCCCACCGCGGTCCCGGACCGGCTCCGCATCACCGAGATCATCCTGTCGCTCCAAGGGGCGGCGCGCGACGCCGGCTGGCCCACGGTCT
>JAAZHF010000061.1 GCA_012510865.1 Gammaproteobacteria bacterium | reverse complement strand
GACCAGCCATGACGACTGACCCCTTCGACACCCCCGGCCAGGCCGCCGAGGACATCCAGCGGGACCGGTTCGGCCGCCCCCTCATCGTCCCGCCGGGAGGCGGACGCCCTGTCGCGTACACGCGCTGCACCACGTACGTGGACGCCCTAGAGGACAAGTACAACCTCCAGCGCTGGCAGCAACGCATGGTCGCCCTCGGCATGGCCGACCGCCCCGACCTCGTCCTCGCGGCCGGTGCGCACCGGGACGACCGGGGCGAGCTGAACCGGATCGTCGACCAGGCGATGGACGCCGCGCAGGCCCACGCCGCCGCCGGCGTCGGCACCTCACTGCACAAGCTGACCGAGCAGCTCGACCGCGGCCAGATCCCCGGCCCGGTGTCCGAGGCGTACCGCGCCGACCTCGACGCCTACGCCGCCGCCACGGCCAAGCTGGAGATCGTCGACATCGAGCGGTTCAGCGTGCTCGACGAGCTGAAGATCGGCGGCACCCCCGACCGGACCGTCCGCTACCAGGGACGCGGCTACATCGCCGATATCAAGACGGGCAGCGGCGAGTTCGGCGCGCTGAAGATCGCGATGCAGCTCGCCGTCTACTCCCGGTCGGTGCTGTACGACCCCGCCACCCGCGAGCGGACACCGCTGGAGGTCGACCAGGACCGCGCCATCGTCATCCACCTGCCCGCTGGGCAGGGCAGGTGCGAGCTCCTCTGGGTCGACATCGCAGCCGGATGGGAGGCCGTCCAGGTCGCCACGCAGGTCCGCCAGTGGCGCAAGCGGCGCGGCCTGCTCACCCCGCTGACCGACGTGTCCGCCGAGATCGCCGCCGCCTCGACCGTCGACGAGCTGACGGACGTGTGGGTGCGGCACCAGGCCACATGGACCGACGACCTGACCGCCCTCGCCGCCGCCCGCAAGGCCGAACTGCTCGGCGGCGAGCGGTGAAATCCCGGCCGTGCCGCCGATGCGGCACGCCCGTCCTGACCGTCCACGAGACTGGCGTACGGGTCGCGCTGACCGGCGTCGTCGACGCCGAACCGCTCGGCGTGTTCGCCCCCCTCGACCCCGGGCCGATCTGGGAGAAGCACCCGCGGCTCGGCTGGATGTCCCTGGACATCCCCAAGCGGCGCGGCAACCCGCTGTACCGCTCACACCAGTGCAAGCGCAAGACACAAGCGCAAGACAGAAAGGCAGCACAGTGACGAACGACCTGTTCGACGCCCCCGCCTCCGGCTCCGGCGTCAAGATCACCGACTTCGACGGGCAGCTGCTCCTCATCACGCCGACCGCGGTGGAGAAGGACATCCCGACCGCGTACGGCGCCGCCGACGCGACCACCGTCACCCTCGTCGTCCTCGACGGCGCGCGGGCCGGCGAGGAGCACACCGACGTGAAGGTGTTCCAGAAGGCGCTGCAGGGCCAGCTCCGCCCGAAGGTCGGCACCGGCCGGATGGTGCTGGGCCGCCTCGGCCGCGGGATCGCCAAGCCGGGGCAGTCCGCGCCGTGGCTGTTGGCCGACCCGACCGAGGCCGACAAGCAGACCGCCCGGGACTACCTCGCCCGCGCGAACAGCGCCCCGTTCTAACGGCGACCGGGCCGGAGGAGTCCCGAGCTCTCCTCCGGCCCGGCCCACCGGTCATCCACAGTCTCATCACAGGAGGGAACCCGATGGCACCCGAGCCCAGCGACGGCGAGCTGCTCGCCCGCTGGAACGCAGTCCTGGCCGACGGCGATCAGGGCCGGATCGACGCGTTCCTCGCCGAGGTCGACGCCCACGACGCTACACGTGAGGCCCGGCTCACCCGCCCCGGCGCCCTGAAGGGCGCGGCCGAATGGTACGCCGCCAACGGCATCGCCGTCTTCCGCCTCCAGCCGCGCGACAAGAAGCCCTTCCCCGGAAGCCGCGGCTTCAAGGACGCCACCACCAACCTGGCGCAGGTCCGCGCCTGGTGGACCGCCACCCCCGACGCCAACATCGGCGTCCCGACCGGGCACGGGTTCGACGTCATCGACATCGACCCCCCGGCCGGGCCGCTGTCCCTGCTGGAACTGCGCGACGCAGGCGTCGTCCCCGAGGTGATTGGGAGGG
>JAAZHF010000060.1 GCA_012510865.1 Gammaproteobacteria bacterium | reverse complement strand
GCTGAGCAGACCGCCCTGCCAGCCGACCAGGCGCTCGGCCTCGTCCACGGTGCCCGAGTGCACCACCTCGCCGGGCGCGGTGGCCAGCGCCACGCTCCCGGCCGGCAGGGTGGCCATGGGACGCCGGCGCCCGCCGCCGGGTCCCGACTCCAGGCGCACGCTGCCCTCGGTCACCACCACGCGCAGGTCGGGGCCGTCGCGGCGCACCGAGAAGCGGGTACCGACGGCGACCACGCGGCGTTCTCCGGCCTCGACGACGAAGGGCCGGCGCGGGTCTTTCGCGGCTTCGAAGAAGGCCTCGCCCTGCTGCAGTTCGATCCGCCGCTCGCCGCGCGACAGGCGGACCTCGATCCGGCTGTCGCTGCCGAGCACGGTGCGCGAACCGTCGGCGAGGGGCACGCTTTCGATGCCGCCCATCGCGGTGCTGTGCGTCGACGCGTCCACCGCCGAGCGCCACTGCCAGCCCAAGGCCAGGCCCAGGGCAACCACGGCCGTGGCGGCGAACGCGAGCCGGCCGCCGGTGCGCGCGGCGCCGGGCCGGGGGTGCCGCGGTGCGAAAACGAGCGATTCCAGCGCGGGACCATCGTGGAGTCCATGCGGCACGGCCGCCGCACCTCGGGTCCAGTGTCCACGTCCGGGTGGTCCGTCGTGCAGCCCCGCGCCCAGCGCCTGCAGCCGCCCGCACTGCTCCCAGGCCGCCTGCACGCGCAGGAAAGCGACGCGGTGCGCGGTGGCTTCCTCCAGCCAGGCCTCCAGCCCGGCGGCATCGGCATCGCTCCAGCCGCCCCGGTCCCGGCGCGCCAGCCACTCGGCGGCGCGCGCGTCGACCCCGCCGGGCGCTTCAGTCGATTCCCTGGCGCCCATAGGCCGGACCCGCGTCCGTATCCGCTTCCGGCGCGCCGGCATGCCCGCTCCCGCCGTAGAAGGAGTCCGCGAGCAGGCGCATGCCCTTGGCGACGTGCTTTTCCACCGTCTTCTCGCTGATGCCCAGGCGCATGGCCACCTCCCTCTGGGACAGTTCCTCGACCCGTCGCAGCCACAGCACTTCGCGGCAGCGGTCGGGCAGCTGGTCGAAGGCCTCGGCCAGCCGGTGCAGGACCTGGCGCCCGCCGCACCAGCGCTCGGGCGAGAGGTCATCCATCAAGACGTGCCAGGGCTCGAGATCACCCATCGGCTCGATCGAGACCACCCGCGCCCGGCGCAGGTGGTCGGCCATCAGGTTGCGCGCACTGGTGAACAGGAAGGCCTTGGGCTGCAGCGGCAGGGCCCGCGCGGCCGCCTGGTAGACGCGGACGTAGGTCTCCTGGCGCAGGTCGTGGACCTCGTCGCGCCGCGGCCAGCAGCGGGAGAGGTAGCGCATCAGCGCCTCCTCGTGCACCAGGATCTCGCGGACGAACCAGGCATCGAGCTCGGTGGCCATGGCCGCAAGAGTGCCCGATCGCGCGCCGCGCGGGAACGGGCCGGGGAGGGACGCGCTACGCTCGTTCGTCTTGAGGAGGGAGGCGCCGTCCCGTGCGCCCCGACGGAGGACGCGCGCAATGGGAACCCGGATTCGCCTGTGCATCGTGGCCGCGATGCTCGCGTGCCTGTCTCTGGCCTGGCCGGCCTTCGCCTCGGGATACGACCGCCACCTGGCCGGCGATCCCTCGTTGCCCACGCCGGGGGTGACGTCGCCCGGCCTGCTGCTGATGGGCGGCGGCGACCGCAACCACGAGGCCCTGCGCTGGTTCCTGGCCAAGGCCGGCAACGGCCACGTGGTGGTGCTGCGCGCATCGATGGGCGGCGAGATCGGCGAGGAATTCCACGACGAGGTGGGCGGCGTGGCCTCGGTGGAGGCCTTCGTGTTCCACGACCGCGAGTCGGCCAGCGACCCCGCGATCCTTGCCAGCCTGGCGAAGGCCGACGGCATCTTCATCGCCGGCGGCGACCAGTCGCGCTACGTGCGCCGGTGGCGCGGCACTCCGGTGGCCGAGGCCATCGACGCCCACCTGCGCGCCGGCAAGCCGCTGGGCGGCACCAGCGCCGGGCTCGCGATCCTGGGCGAGTTCGTGTACGGCGCCATGGACGGCGGCAGCCTGCGCAGCCCGGCGGCGCTGGCCGATCCGCTCGGCGACGCAACGACGATCGAAACCGGCTTCCTCCACGTCGACGCGCTGCGCGGCGTGGTGACCGACACCCACTTCCGCGAGCGCGGCCGCCTGGGTCGGCTGCTCGCCTTCGTCGCGAAGTCGGAGGCCATGTCCGGCGGCCGCGCGGTCATCGGCCTGGGCGTGGACGAGGACGCCGCGCTGGCGGTGGAGGCCGACGGCACCGCGCGCGTGTACGCCACCGCGCCGGGCGCGGGCGCGACCGTGGTGCGCGGCCCGCTGGCGACGCAGGAAGACGGCCAGCCGATGCGGCTCGCCCGCGTCGATGCCGTGGGCGTGGGCGTGGACTCGGTGCTGCACCTGCCCTCCGGCCGCGTCGAGCGGCCGCTGTT
>JAAZHF010000059.1 GCA_012510865.1 Gammaproteobacteria bacterium | reverse complement strand
GTGGGGCTGATCGTCGGCCGCGCGGTCATCCGCGACGTGCTCCACGGCGACGACGCCCAGCGCCTGATGAGCCAGGTCTCCATGATCTTCGGCATCGCCCCCGCGATCGCGCCGGTGATCGGCGGCTGGATCCTCGGCTGGGGCGACTGGCACGACATCTTCTGGTTCCTGGTCGCCTTCGCCCTGCTGCTGCTGGCGGCGAGCTGGGCCTGGCTGCCCGAGACCCATCCCGCCGAGGACCGCGTCCCGGCCCATCCGCGCCGCCTGCTGCGCGACTACGTGCTGATCCTCACCAACCGTCGTTTCCAGCGGCTGGCGGCGACCGGCGCCCTCAACTTCGCCGCGCTGTTCCTCTACATCGCCTCGGCGCCGGCCTTCGTGCTCGACCTTCTGCGGCTGGACGAGCGCAGCTTCGCCTGGTTCTTCGGCCCGATGATCGGCGGCATGATGCTCGGAGCCTTCACCTCGGGGCGCATGGCCGGGCGCCTGCCGCACGTGGTCCAGGTCAACCTCGGCTTCGCCTGCTGCGGCCTGGCGGCGGCCGGCAACGTCGCCTACGGCCTGTTCGTCCCCGACCCGACGGTGCCATGGGCGGTGCTCCCGGCGGCGCTCACCGCGTTCGGGGTGGCGCTCGTGTTCCCGGTCCTGACGCTCGGGATCCTGGACATGTACCCGCGCCAGCGCGGCTCGGCCTCGTCGCTCCAGGCCTTCACCAGCCTGGCCCTGCACGCGGTGGTCGCCGGCCTGCTGTCGCCGCTGGTGAGCGGGTCGATGGCGGGCCTGGCGCTCACCGGAGCGCTTTTCACGCTGGGCGGATGGCTGGTCTGGCGGCTGGAGCGGTACCGGACCAGGCGACTGCCGGAAGGGCCCTGCGAGCCGGGCATGCCGGATCCGACGGAGCACGTCTAGGCCCCCTCCGCCCGCGGGCGGAGGGGGCCGGCCGCCCGCCTACTGCGCGGCGGGGGCGGTGGCCGCCTGCCAGCCGCAGGTGCGGCCCTCGTTCTGCTCGACCAGCCATTCCTGCAGCGGCGCGAAGTACTCCAGCACGGCCGAGGCATCCATCTGCTCGCCGCCGGTGAGCTCCTTCATGGTCTGCTGCCAGGGCTGGCTGTTGCCCTTGGACAGCATGGCCCAGAACTTCTCGCCCGCGGCCTTGTTGCCGGCGAAGCTGCATTCGTTCAGCGGGCCCTGGTGCCCGGCGGCTTCGCACAGCGCCTTGTAGAACTGGAACTGCAGCACGTGCGACAGGAAGTAGCGCGTGTACGGCGTGTTGCCCGGCACGTGGTACTTGGCGCCCGGGTCGAAGAACTCCTCGCCGCGCGGGGTCACCGGCGCCACGCCCTGGTAGCGCGCCTTCAGGTCCCACCAGGCCTTGTTGTAGTTGTCCGGCGTGATGGAGCCGTCGAAGACGCCCCAGCGCCAGCGGTCGATCATCAGGCCGAAGGGCAGGAAGGCCACCTTCGACAGCGCCATGCGCATCTGCGCGTTGATCAGGGCCTCGTGGCCGGGGGCCTGGCCCTCGACCAGCCCGATCGACTGCAGGTAGCCCGGCGTCATCGCCAGCTCGATGGTGTCGCCGATCGCTTCGTGGAATCCATCGTGCGCGCCGTTCTGGAACAGCGGCGGCTGGTCGGCGTAGGCCAGGTAGTAATAGACGTGGCCGAGCTCGTGGTAGATGGTGGTGAAGTCTTCCTCGTTGGGCTTGGTGCACATCTTGGTGCGCACGTCGGTGGCGTCGGCGTTCATCTGCCAGGCGCTCGCGTGGCACTGCACGTCGCGGTCGCGCGGCTTCACGAACTGCGACTTCTCCCAGTAGCTTCCCGGCAGCGCCGGCATCCCCAGCGAGGTGTAGAACTCCTCGGCCTGGCGGGTCATGGCGCGGGCGTGCTCGAGCTGCGCCGCGCGCACGATCTCCACCCGGCCATCGGTGTCGAGCAGGGCGCTCTCGCGCATCAGGCGCTCGTTGAGCGAGGCCTGGTACTGGCGCTCCAGCGCGCCCGTGACGTCGAGCGGGGTGGCCCTGGGGTAGGGCGCGAGCAGCGACCAGAGGTTGCTCCAGTCCTGCTGCCACATGTTGCCCATCAGGTGCGCGGGCAGCATGCCGTTGACAGAGCCCCTGCCCGGGTACTCGGCCTCGAGGCGCGTGCGCGCGTAGCAGTGCAGCTGCTCGTAGAGCGGCTCGACCTGGCTCCAGAGGCGGTCGGTCTCCGCCGAGAGTTCGGCCGGGCTCATGTCGTAGCCGGCGCGCCACAGTTCGCCGGCATCGGCGAAGCCCAGGTCGCGCGCGCCCTCGTTGACCAGCTCGGCGAAGCGGACGTAGTCCTCCCGCATCGGCTTCGAGATGGTGTGCCAGCCCTCCCAGGCGGCGAGCTGGGCATCGTAGTCGCGGTTGTTGCGCAGCACGTCCTCGAGCTGGCCGAGCTGGCGGCAGCTCCGCGCCTCGCCCTCGCCGGTGCAGTGTTCGCCGCGGGCGTACATGCCCTCCATGCGGCTGGCAAGCTCGGTGAGTTCGGCCAGCCTGGCCGGATCGCGCGGCGGCGGCATCGCCGTGCCCAGCTTCAGCAGCGCGATCGCGCGCTCGGTGGCGGGCGACATCTCCTTGCCTTCGAAGCGCCGCGACTGCTCGACCCACTGCTGCATGCGCGCGAGGAAGCGCTCGTTGCCCTTGGACGCGAGCAGCTCGCTGTCCTCGTTGCTGTAGGTGGCGGCCACCCACTGCGAGGCCGTGAGCTCGGGCATCAACTGGGCGAACTCGGCGTTGACGCGGGCGATGAATTCGTCCGCGGTCTCCTTCTCCAGCTGGGCCTGGGAGGGCGTTCCGTCGGGCCCGGGCGCGGTGGACGGCGTGCGGGAGCAGGCGGCGAGGGCCAGGCCGGCGGCGAGTGAAAGTGCGAGGCGGGTGCGTGGCTTCACTGTCGATCTCCGGTGGCGCCCGCGCGGGCGCGAAACCCACGCAGGCTAGTAGGCGGCCCGCGCGCCCGCAAGTGGCGGCGCGCTCAGGCCGGCAGCAGCCCGCGTGCGGCGAGCCAGGTGCGGGCGTCGTCGGCGTCGCGCTCGAACCAGGCGCGGGTCGATCCGAGGCGGAAGCTGTAGCCCCAGGCGTCCATGTCGGCCATCAGCCGGTCCCGTCCGACGCCGGGCAGGCGGTCGGCCAGGAGGATCTGCAGGTAGCAGCTGGCGTCCTCCTCGGCCACCGAGTCGGTGGCGTCGGTGTGTACGCCGGCGCGGCGTTCCGGCGGAAGCACGATCAGGTGGCAGGCCTCGTGCAGCAGCGAATGCACCGGCGTGTCGCCGCGCGCGAACACCGTGCAACCGATGACCCCGGCCTCCGGTTCGCCCCAGTAGCTTCCGGGGATCGGCGCGCCGTCCTCGACCAGCACCAGCTCCAGCCCATGCTTCGCCAGCAGCGCCGCGGCGTCCGCGGATCCAATGCCACCCAGCACCAGCACCCCTGCCTCGCCCCCCGCACCATCCGCAATCGCGGCTACGGCCGCTCCAACGGGGGCAGGTCCTGCTGCCACCGTCTCAGTTGGCCGCGGTCGCGCGCTCATCGGTGAGGGCCACGCTGATGTCGAGGACGTCGTGCTCGCCGTCCTTGACCAGGTCGACCTTGACCGCGTCGACGTCGACGCTCACGTATTTGCGGATCACCTCGAGCAGCTCACGCTGCAGCAGGGGGAGGTAGTCCGGCGCACCGCGGTGGCTGCGTTCCTGGGCGACGATGATCCGCAGCCGCTCCTTCGCGATCGACGCGGTGTTCTTCCTCACCTTCAGGAAATCGAACAGACCCATGCCTCAACCTCCGAACAGCTTGCTGAAGAAACCCTTCTTCTCCAGCTGCACGAAGCGCATCGGCCGCTCCTCGCCAATGATGCGCGCAACCGCATCGTCGTATGCCTGGCCCGCCTCGGACTCCATGTCCAGGATCACCGGCTCGCCCTTGTTGGACGCGTTGAGCACGTCGCCCGACTCCGGGATCACGCCCACGGTCTTCAGGCCGAGCACGTCCTCGACGTCGGCCACGGAGAGCATCTCGCCGTCGCCCACGAGCCGCGGGTTGTAGCGGGTGAGCAGCAGGTGCGACCGGATCGGGTCGCCGGCTGCGGCGCGCCGGGGCTTGGAGGCGAGCAGGCCGATGATGCGGTCGGAGTCGCGCACCGACGACACCTCCGGGGTGACCACGACCACCGCCTGGTCGGCGAAGTACATGGCCAGGAACGCG
>JAAZHF010000058.1 GCA_012510865.1 Gammaproteobacteria bacterium | reverse complement strand
GGCAGGCGGCGGCGCCGCCGATGCCGGCGCCGGACGGGGCCAGCAGCGTCGGCGCGGGGAAGCGCCGCCGCACCGCGCCGAGGCCGCCTGCATGGTCGGCGTCGGCGTGGCTGGCGACCAGGGTATCGAGCCGGCGCACCCCCAGCGCATGCAGCGCGGGCACCACGGTGCGCTCGCCGGCGTCGAAGCCGTCGGGGGTCGCCGGGCCCATGTCGTAGAGCGTGGCGTGGCCGGCGGTGCGCACCAGCACCGAAAGCCCCTGCCCCACGTCCAGCATCACCAGCTCGAACTCGCCGTGGCGCGGCAGCTGGCGCTCGGGCCAGAGCAGCGGCAGCCACAGCAGCAGGGCCAGCGCCTTGCCGGGGACGGCGCGCGGAAGCAGCATCCAGAACGCGCCTGCGAGCGCCAGCGGCAGCGCGAACCAGCGCGGCGCGGGCAGCCAGGCCAGCGCCAGCGGGCTGCCGCCGAGGCGCTCGAACAGCGGCCAGGACAGGTCGAAGGCGGCCGCGGCCAGGCGCCAGGCGCCGCCGCCCCAGCCGGCGTGCAGCGCCTCCAGCCCGGTGCCCAGCAGCGACAGCGGCACCACCACCAGGCTCCACCACGGGATGGCGACGAGGTTGGCGAAGGGCCCCGCCAGCGAGGCCTGCCCGAACAGGATCGCGGTCAGCGGCAGCAGGCCCAGCGTGGCCACCCACTGCGCCGACAGGAAGTCGCGCAGCGGCCTCCCGCCGGCCCGCGGCAGGCACCACAGCAGCCAGGCCACGCCGCCGAAGCTGAGCCAGAAGCCGGCCGACAGCAGAGCAAGCGGATCGACCAGGACGATGGCGATGGCCGCCAGCGCCAGCGACTCCGCGATGCGCAGCGGGCGCCGCCACAGCCGCGCGGCCACCGCGACCGCGATCATCAGCACCGTGCGCACGGTGGGCAGGGCGAAGCCGGCGACCGCGGCGTAGCCGAGCGCGCCGAGGAAGGCCGCCGCGGCCGAGGCCTGCGGGCGCGGGACCAGGATGCAGAGCGGCGGGAACAGGCGCCACAGCGCCGCGCCCAGCAGCGCGAAGAAGCCGGCGACCAGGCCGACGTGGAAGCCGGAGATCGCGATCAGGTGGGTGAGGCCGGTGGCGCGCAGCAGCTCCCAGTCGCCCTCGGCGAGGGCCCGGGTGTCGCCCAGCGCGAGCGCGCGCACGTAGCGGGAGGAGCCCGAGGGCACGGCCAGGTCGATCCGGCGCGCGATGCGGTCGCGCCAGGCGTCGATGCCGCGCGCCGGGCGCAGTTCTTCGGCGGTCGCCTGCTCGCGCACGTAGACGGTCGCGGCGATGCGCGCCGCCATGGCCTGGCGCTCGGCGTCGCAGCCGCCCGGATTGCGCAGCCCGCGCGGCGCGCGGCGCCGCACCTGCCGCCGCCACGCCGCGCCCGGCTCGACCTCGTGGCGGCGCGGGGCGTCTTCCGACCACTCGTTGTCATACCAGGCCAGCCGCAGCTTCGCCCCGCGCAGGAACCCGGGCAGCGCAGGGTCGTCGTCGACGCGGAACTGGAAGCGCGTGCGCCGCGCTTCGTCCTCGGGCAGGCCGATGACGCGGCCCGTGACCGTGAAGTCCGCGCGCTCGTGCTCCGCCGGCAGCTGCCCGCCGAGCGACGCCGCCGCATGCAGGCCGGCGAGCGCGAAGCCCGCCAGCGCCGCGGCCAGCCACCGCCAGCGCCCCCGGACCCGCCACCACGCCAGCACGCCGGCGGCGAGCAGAACCGCGAGCAGCGCGACCGGCGGCAGCACCGGCAATCGCAGGCAGCCCATCGCCCCCGCGACCAGCCCCGCCGCCGCGCCAATGCCCAGCACCGGAGCCCCCACCCCTGTAGGAGCGGCTACAGCCGCGACGGCTTCTGTAGGAGCGGCTACAGCCGCGATGCTCCAATCCCCACCACCCGACGCCTCGCCTTCGCGGCTGTAGCCGCTCCTACAGGATTCCGGAGTCGAAGGACCGGTCACGCCGCCGGGTCCGCGTCGCCGTGGATCCACACGGCATCCCAGTAGGGCCATGCGCCATACCCGCGGCTCAGGCCTGCCCGGATCGGGTTCGCCACCACGTAGCGCGCGACGGCCAGCAGGTCCTCTTCGGCACGCAGCGCGCGGTCGTGGAACCCCGGCTGCCACAGCTTGCCGCCATCGGCAGGCCGCCACGCCCGCGACGCGTGCGCCTTGGCACGCCCGACGTTGCGCGACAGCGTCTCCGCCTCACCGAGCTGCAGCACGCCATGCCAGTGGTCGGGCATCAGCACCCAGCACAGCAGCCTTGAATCGGCCCAGGCGCGGGGATCGGCCAATGCGCGGGCGACGGCCGAGGCCGCGGTCCATTCCCCGAAGCAGGGCAGCCGATCCCGCGTGACGAGGGTGAGGTGGTAGATGCGGCCGGGCTCGGACCAGCGGCCCCGGCGGAGGGTGTGGGAACGGTGCGCGCGCATGCCGACAAGCGTGCGCCGCGGCGCCCTCGGCCGCGCCGTGCCTGCCCCTGCATCTCCCGTAGGACAACCCGGCAGCCCCCTGTAGGAGCGGCTACAGCCGCGAGACGCACACCCTGTAGGAGCGGCTACAGCCGCGAGGCGCACACCCTGTAGGAGCGGCTACAGCCGCGAATTGCACACCCTGTAGGAGCGGCTATAGCCGCGAACGGGTCGGTGGGCCGCCGGGAAAAGCTCCGCGGCATTAGCCGCTCCTACAAAAGCTTCGCGGCTGTAGCCGCTCCTACAAAGAGCTTCGCGGCTTTAGCCGCTCCTACAAAAAGCTTCGCGGCTGTAGCCGCTCCTACAGGTCAGGCGGTGGCGGGGTCGATCTCGCGGAGGCGGCCTTCGTGGAGTTCGAGGACGCGGTCGAGGCGCCGCGCCAGGCGGCGGTCGTGGGTGACCAGGACCAGGCTGGTGCGCTGGGCGCGGTTGAGCTCGAGCATGAGTTCGAAGACCGTGGCGGCGGTCTTCTCGTCGAGGTTTCCGGTCGGTTCGTCGCCCAGGACGCAGGCCGGCTGGTTGACCAGGGCGCGGGCCACGGCGGCGCGCTGGCGTTCGCCGCCGGAAAGCTCGCCGGGCTTGTGCTCGAGGCGATGCGCCAGGCCGACCGCTTCCAGCAGGGAGCGCGCGCGCGCGGCGGCGTCGGGCACGCCGGCGCCGGACAGCAGCACCGGCAGCATCACGTTCTCCAGCGCGGTGAACTCGGGCAGCAGGTGGTGGAACTGGTAGACGAAGCCCAGCGCGCGGTTGCGAAGGCGGCCGCGGTCGGCGTCGGACAGCGAACCCATGCGCTGGCCGTCGACGAAGACCTCGCCCGCGGTCGGCGTGTCCAGCCCGCCGAGCAGGTGCAGCAGCGTGCTCTTGCCGGCGCCCGACGCACCCAGGATGGCCACGGTCTCGCCGGCGGCCACGCTCAGGTCGAGCCCGTCGAACACCGGCGTGCGCATCCGTCCTTCGGCATAGGTCTTGCCGAGGCCCTCGGCGCCGACCACTTCTCCGTCGGGCCGCGGGATGTCCCCGTCCCCGCCTGCGGCGGCGCGGCCGCCCTTCATCTCCGGCTCACTCATAGCGCAGCGCCTCCGCCGGGGCCGTGCGCGCCGCGCGCCAGGCCGGGTAGATCGTGGCCAGGAAGGCCATCACCAGCGCCACGAGGGCGACGATGGCGATGTCCTGCGCGCTGAGCTCGGTCGGCAGCCCGGTGATGTAGTAGACGTCGGCAGGCATCAGTTCCGCACCGGTGAGCTTCTCGATCAGGCGCAGGATGTGCTCGAGGTTGAGCGTGAGCAGCACGCCGCCGACCACGCCCAGCACGGTGCCGATGACGCCGATCAGGCTGCCCTGCACCATGAACACCTTCATCACCCCGCCCGGGGGCAGGCCCAGCGTGCGCAGGATCGCGATGTCGGACTGCTTGTCGGTCACCAGCATGACCTGCGACGAAACCAGGTTGAAGGCGCCCATGGCGATGATCAGCGACAGCAGGATCGCGATCATGGTCTTCTCGAGCTTGAGTGCGCGGAACAGGTGCGCGTTCTCCATGGTCCAGTCGCTGACCATGTAGGGGCCCTCCAGCTTCAGGGCCAGTTCGCGCGCGGCCGCGAAGGCCTGGTCCATGTCGTGCATCTGCAGGCGCACGCCGGTGACCCCGTCGCCCATGCGCAGCAGCCGCTGCAGGTCCTGGATGTTGACCACGGCCAGGCCCTTGTCGAACTCCTGGTAGCCGGCCTCGAAGATGCCGCTGACGGTGAAGCGCTTGAGCTGCGGCACGGCGCCCATGGGCGTTGCCTGGAAATCGGTGGTGGCGACCACGCTGTCGCCCACGCGCACGCCCAGCCACAGCGCCAGCTCGCGCCCGAGGACGATGTTGTAGGCGCGCGGCTGGAGCGTATCGAGGCTGCCTTCGACCATGCGCTCGCCGAGGATCGACACCCGGGCCTCGTCGGCGGGGACGATGCCGCGCAGCATGGCGGGTTCGCGCCGCTTGCCGGACAGCAGGGCCTCGGTGGAGATGTAGGGCGCGGCGGCGGCCACGCGCGGGTCGGCGCCCGCGGCCTCGACCGCCTGGCGCCAGTTCGCCATGGGCTCGCCGTGCGCGGTGACCTTGGCGTGCTCGGTCATCTGCAGCATGCGGTCGCGGATCTCGCGCTGGAAGCCGCTCATCACCGCCAGGGTCGTGATCAGCGCGGTGACGCCGATGGCGATGCCGAGGATCGAGGCCAAGGAGATGAAGGAGATGAAGCCGTTGCGGCGCTTGGCGCGCATGTAGCGCAGGCCGATGGCGACTGGGAGGGGTTTGAACATCGGGTCTCGGCCGGCTCGAAGGCCGCTATGGTGCCATCGATGGCGTGCCGCCGGCATCCGGAAGCCGCGACACGGCCAGCCTCAGTTCACGCCGCTAGCGCCCCGGCAGGGTGTCGGGCCACCAGGCGAGGCCGGCGCGGCGGCCGTCGGCACCGCGCCAGCGCAGGAAGGCCAGGGGTCCGCGCCACTGCAGTTCGACCGCGTCCACGGCGACGTCGTCGACCAGGAGGCGGCCGTCGGCGGTGAACAGCAGGCTCGACCGGGGCCGGCGCCACTCGCGCCGCGCGAGCCACAGGCCGTGCAGCGCGGCGGCCGCGGCGAGCGGCCACGCCACCGGCGCGGGCAGCTCGCTCGCGGCGACCGCCGCCGGCGCGCAGGCGGACAGCAGGACCAGCGCGCCGACCAGGCAGCGCGAAGGCCGCCAGTCAATGCGGCAGGGAACGGATGCGCTGGACCAGCGCGTCGAGCGCGTCGTCATCGGGGCGTTCGTGGCCGAGGAACCATTTCCAGAGCCTATCGTCCTCGCTGTCGAGGAGGCGCAGGAAGACCTCGCGTTCGTCCGTCGGCGAAGTCCGCCATTCGCGCTCCAGCCAGCGCCCGAGCAGCTGGTCGAGCTCGCGCATGCCGCGGCGGCAGCGCCAGCGCAGGCGGCGGAGCTCGGCCTCGTCGTCGGCCGTGCTCATGCGAGGAAGAGGTACCAGGCCAGGCGGATCCAGAACAGCGCCAGCACCAGCACGCCGGCCAGGAACGCCCGGAAGCGGTGCATCACCCTGTTGTAGCTGCACTGGATGGCGCTGTGCACGATGCGCAGGGCGACGAAGCCCCAGGCCAGGCCGAGCACGTAGGGATCGCGCACGCCGGCGGCCACCGCCACCGCCACGCCGAAGTAGAACAGCACCGGGAGTTCGAGCAGGTTGCGGTAGTTGTCGGAGGCGCGGCTGTCGGACACGCGCTGCGCCAGCTGCGCCGACAGCGCCACCGACTGCGGGTGGATGCGCTCGCGGGTCATCTCGCCCACGCGCCTGCGGACCATCACCAGCGAGACCACGAAGGTCAGCGCGACCAGGGCCACGCCGGCCCAGACGATCGGATTCACAGCCATGTTCCCTCCCCGGATACGACCGCGCCGGCGGCTGCCGGCGCGGTGGTGGTCAGACCTGGCGCTCTAGCATCAGCTGCTTGATGGCCCCGATCGCCTTCGCGGGGTTCAGCCCCTTCGGACAGGTCCGCGTGCAGTTCATGATCGTGTGGCAGCGGTAGAGCTTGAACGGATCCTCGAGGTCGTCCAGGCGCGCGCCGGTGTCCTCGTCGCGCGAGTCGACGATCCAGCGGTAGGCCTGGAGCAGGATCGCCGGGCCGAGGTAGCGGTCGCCGTTCCACCAGTAGCTCGGGCACGCGGTGCTGCAGCAGGCGCAGAGGATGCACTCGTACAGGCCGTCGAGCTTCGCCCGGTCCTCCTTGGACTGCAGGCGCTCGCGGTCCGGCGGCGGCGAGCTCTGGGTGCGGATCCAGGGCTGGATCGAGGCGTACTGCGCGTAGAAGTGGGTCAGGTCCGGGACCAGGTCCTTGACCACGTCCATGTGCGGAAGCGGGTAGA
This sequence comes from Gammaproteobacteria bacterium, assembly GCA_012510865.1. Classification (GTDB taxonomy): domain Bacteria; phylum Pseudomonadota; class Gammaproteobacteria; order Xanthomonadales; family Xanthomonadaceae; genus Luteimonas. Next base: position 510 of record JAAZHF010000058.1, on the reverse strand, counting down.
TCGGCACCTCGCCCTTGCCGCAGTCCTCGATCGCCTTGGTGCAGGCCAGCGTGTTGGTGCCGTCGATGTTCATCGCGCACGAACCGCAGATGCCCTCGCGGCAGGAGCGGCGGAAGGTCAGCGTCGGGTCGACCTCGTTCTTGATCTTGATCAGCGCGTCCAGGACCATCGGGCCGCACTTGTCGAGGTCGACCTCGTAGGTGTCGGTCCGCGGGTTCATGCCGTCGTCGGGGTTCCAGCGGTACACCTTGAAGGTGCGCTTGCGCGTGGCCCCCTCGGCCGGCCAGTGGCGGCCGTCCTGGATGCGGGAGTTCTTGGGGAGAGTGAATTCGGCCATGGTCTGCGCTGCCCTCAGTAGACCCGCTTCTTCGGCGGGACCACGTCCACCTCGCCGGTGAGCGTGTACATGTGCACCGGGCGGTAGTCGATGCGGGTATTGCCGTCGGCGTCGACCCAGCACAGGCTGAGCTTGTGCCAGTTGGTGTCGTCGCGCTCGGGGTAGTCGTCGCG
>JAAZHF010000057.1 GCA_012510865.1 Gammaproteobacteria bacterium | reverse complement strand
GGCCACGCGCCTGCTCCGCGCGTCGATGGACGGGCTGCCCGCGCGCGGGACGCGCTCGCAGCTGCTGGCGGTGCCGGAAGTGGCCGACGCCCTGGGGCGCCTGGACGACGCGCTGGCCGCACTGGCCGGCGCGCTGGCGCCGCTCGCGGAAGCTGCGCCGGGGCTCGATGCCTGCCTGCTGCGCGCGCGCGACCATCGCGGGCGGCTGCGGCGCTGGCGCGGTGCCGGCGATGCCGCTGCCGCGGCCGGTCCCGACGAGGCTCCGGACGATGCCGGCCGCGTCGACCCGGATCCGGTCCCGGCCCTGGCCCCGGCCCCGGCGATGCCGGAGAGCGACGACGACGTGCGCTGGTACGAGCTGTCGCCGCGCGGCTTCCGGTTCCAGCGCACCCCGCTCGATGTCTCCGGACCGCTGCGCGACCACCGCGAGCGCTCGCGCGCGGCCTGGGTGTTCACCTCGGCCACGCTCGCGGTCGAGGGCCGCTTCGACCACGTTGCGGCGCGACTCGGGCTGGACGATCCGCGCACGCTGATCGTCCCCAGTCCGTTCGACTGGGCCAGCCAGGCGCTGTGCTACCTGCCGCCGGACCTGCCGGACCCCTCGTCGCGCGACTACACCGGTGCCATCACGGCGGCCGTGCGGCCGGTGCTCGAGGCCTCGGGCGGGCGCGCGTTCCTGCTCTTCGCTTCGCACCGCGCGCTGCGCGAGGCGGCGGACGCGCTGCGCGGCGGGCCGTGGCCGCTGTTCGTGCAGGGCGAAGCCCCGCGCCACGTGCTGCTGCAGCGCTTCCGCGAGTCCGGCAACGGCGTGCTGCTGGGCGCCGCGAGCTTCCGCGAAGGCGTCGACGTCGCCGGCGGCGCGCTCAGCGTGGTGGTGGTGGACAAGCTGCCCTTCGCCTCGCCCGACGACCCGGTGTTCGAGGCGCGGCTGGAGGCCATCCGCCGCGCGGGCGGGAATCCCTTCCGCGACGAACAGGTCCCGCAGGCCGTGATCGCGCTGAAGCAGGGCGTGGGCCGCCTGATCCGCACCGAGACCGACCGCGGCGTCCTGGTGCTGTGCGATCCGCGGCTGCTGGGCAAGGGCTACGGCCGCCGGTTCCTCGATTCCCTGCCGCCGTTCCCCCGCACCCGCGAGGCTTCGGAGGCGGTGGCCTTCTTCGCCGGGCACTGACGACGCGCAGCCGCTCCGGTGCGGGGGCGGCCGCGCGCTACCCTGTTGCTCCCCACCCGCCACGACGTCCACGCATGCGCCTGCTCGCCATCGAGACCTCCACCGAAGCCTGCTCCGTCGCCCTCCTGGTCGACGGCGAGGTGGCAGAACGCCACGAGCTCGCGCCCCGGCGCCATGCCGCCCTGGTCCTGCCGTGGGCGGAGGCACTGCTTGCCGACGCGGGGCTGCGCCGCGCAGAGCTGGATGCGATCGCGGTCGGCCGCGGCCCGGGCGGCTTCACCGGGGTGCGGCTCGGGCTGTCGATCGCCCAGGGCCTCGCGCTGGGGCTCGACCTGCCGCTGGTGCCGGTGTCGACGCTGGCCGTCCTTGCGCAGGGCGGGCTGCCACGCGGCCGCGGCGGCGAAGCACCGGGCGACGTGGCCGGCGTGCTGGCGGCGATCGACGCGCGCATGGGGGAGGTGTACGCGGGGGCCTTCGCGGCCGATGGCCCGGGCCTGCGCCTGGTCGGGGCGGAGTCGGTGGCGTCCCCGGACGCGCTGGAGCTGCCGCCGGGTGGGCCCTGGATCGGCGTCGGCACCGGCTTCGCCGCCGCGGACGGGGCGCTGGCCCGGCGTCCGGGCGCACGCCTGGCGTCCGTCGACGCGTCGGCGCTTCCGCGCGCCGGCGACCTCGCCCGGCTGGCCGCGCTGGCCTTCGCCGCCGGGGCGGCGGTCGCGCCCGAGCACGTCGAGCCCGCCTACCTGCGCGACAACGTCGCGCTGACCCTGGAAGAGCAGGCGGCCGCACGCCGCGACCCGTGACCGCTCAGTCGTCGACCAGCTCGCCGCCGGGCAGGAAGTTCCAGGTGCGGGTGACGTGGAGCACGTCGATTTCCTCGTCGGTCCTGGGCAGGGGCTCGTAGGGTTCGGCCAGCTGCGCGATGCGCAGCGCGGCGTCGTCGAGCAGCCGGATGCCGCTGGACCGGATCACCTCGGCGCGTTCGACCGAGCCGTCGCGCCGGATGGCGATGCTGATCACGAGGGTGCCGGCGAGCCGCCGGCGCCGGGCCTCGTCGGGATAGTTCAGGTTGCCCACGCGCTGCACCCGGTCCACCCAGGAGCGCATGTAGGTGGCATAGGCCCATTCCTGGGTGCTGGCGGAGACGAACTTGCGCTTGGGGCGCTTCGCATAGCGCTCGGACTGCAGGTGGATCTCGGCGGCGAGGCGGGCCATCGCGAGGTCGCGCTCGATCTTCTCCTGCCCGCGCGGCCGGACCGGGTCCTCGACCCGAGGACGCGCTTCGGGCGTGGGCGCGGCCTGCTCGCCGCGGTGGCTGGCGACGACGCGTGCCTCGGGCGGCGGCGCCTCCTCCGGGGACTGCGCGCGCGCCGCGCGCATCGCGACGCCGGCCTCGTCGCGGGGCAGCTGGCCCGCCTGCGGATCGCGCGGCCGCCGGCTCGCCTCGTCCTCGCCGCCGCCCTGGTTGCTGGCCTGGGCGAGGAAGTCGGCCTGCTCGCGGGTGAGGGGGCTGGTGGTCCGGGTCAGGATCACGTCGAGCGTCGGCATCACCGGCGCGGCCTCTTCCAGCGCGAAACCGACGCCAAGCACCAGCATCGCGTGCACCAGCAGCGACAGGACGAGGGTGGCGCCCAGGCGTTCGCGCTCGCCCACGCCGCCCGCCGAGGCCGCGGCCGCGCTCACCCCGGCTGGCCCCCCGCCGCCGTCACGACGCGACCGGCGCGCCGCGCTCGATGGCGTCGAACAGCATCCCGGCGATGTTGAGGCCGAAGCCCTCGTCGAGTTCGCGGATGCAGGTCGGGCTGGTGACGTTGACCTCGGTCAGCCAGTCGCCGATCACGTCCAGGCCGACGAAGCGCATGCCGCGGCGGACCATCTCCGGGCCGACCTGGGACGCGATCCAGCGGTCCCGGTCGGTGAGCGGCCGGCCCTCGCCGCGGCCGCCGGCGGCGAGGTTGCCGCGGAATTCGTCGCCCTGCGGGATCCGCGCCAGGCAGTAGTCGACCGGCACCCCGTCGATGAGCAGGATGCGCTTGTCGCCGCCGGCGATCTCCGGGATCCATCGCTGGGCCATCGCCAGGTGGCGGCCGCCGCCGGTCAGGGTCTCGAGGATCACGTTCAGGCTGGGCTCGCCGGCGGCGGCGCGGAAGATCGACCGTCCGCCCATGCCGTCCAGCGGCTTCAGCACCGCCTCGCCGTGTGCGGCCACGAAGGCCTTGAGCGCGGCGGCCTCGCGGCTCACCAGGGTCGGCGGGCAGCACTGCGGGAAGCGCAGGGCGGCCAGCTTCTCGTTGAGGTCGCGCAGGCCGCGCGGATCGTTGCCCACCGTCGCCCCCGCCGGCCTTGCGACGTCGAGGATCTGGGTGTCGTGGATGTAGTCGGCGTCGACCGGCGGGTCGGTGCGCATCAGGACCACGTCCCCGGGACCGAAGCCGCGGTGTGACGCAGTGCCCAGTTCGAACCAGCCGTCGGGGTCGTCGCGCACCGCCAGCGGCGCCGCGAGCGCGCGCGCCTGCCCGTCGGCGATCGACAGGCCCCCGGGGAGCACGTAATGCAGCCTGTGGCCCCGCCGCTGCGCCTCGAGCAGCATCGCGAAGGTCGAATCCTTGGCGATGCGGATCGATCCGATCGGGTCCATCACGACGACGACGTCAAGCGACATGTGGGCGGTCCGCGGCAACAAGTGACAAATGTTATCAGCTGGCGGACCGCGCGAGCCGGGCACGGGGACGGGAAGCGCGCACACTACGCGGCAGCCGTGCTTGACACTGCTGCGGCGTGCTGGAAGATTGACGGCTCGCAAGGCGCCGGCACTCACGGGGCCATGCCCGGGGAGACACGATGACGCAGGACCAAACTCGCGCCGGCAGCCTCGAAGGCCTGCGCGTGATGGTGATCGATGATTCGAAGACCATCCGGCGCACGGCGGAAACGCTGCTGCGACGCGAAGGCGCCGATGTCGTGACCGCCACCGACGGATTCGAGGCGCTCGCCAAGATCGCCGACCAGCGCCCGCAGATCATCTTCGTGGACATCATGATGCCGCGCCTGGATGGCTACCAGACCTGCGCGCTGATCAAGAACAACCAGCTGTTCAAGCACACGCCGGTCATCATGCTGTCGTCCAAGGAGGGCCTGTTCGACAAGGCACGCGGCCGCATCGTCGGCTCCGAGCAGTACGTCACCAAGCCGTTCACGCGCGAGGAGCTCCTCGACGCGATCCGAACTCACGTCAACGCCTGACCGGGGGGACAGGTAACACATGGCCAAGATCCTGTTGATCGAGGACTCGCCGACCGACACCGCGGTGCTGCCGCAGCTCCTCGAGCGCAACGGCCACGAAGTGCTGGCCTGCGCGAGCGCTGAGGAGGGCATCGAGACCGCGCGGCGCGAGCAGCCGGCGCTGGTGCTGATGGACGTCGTGCTGCCCGGCATGAACGGGTTCCAGGCGACGCGCGCGCTTTCGCGCGACGAGTCGACGTCGCGGATCCCGGTGCTGATCGTGAGCACCAAGGGCATGGAGACCGACAAGGCCTGGGGCATGCGCCAGGGTGCCAGGGGCTACATCGTCAAGCCGCCGGTCGAGAGCGAACTCGTCGTGAGCATCAACTCGCTCCTGGGTGGTTGAGGTGGCACGACCCGACTCCCGGAAGCAGCCCGCAGACCCGATCGAGGTCCTCGCGGGCTTCGAGCGTCGCAGCCTGGCGCACGTAGCCGGGC
>JAAZHF010000056.1 GCA_012510865.1 Gammaproteobacteria bacterium | reverse complement strand
TCCAGCAGGTCTTCCGCATGTCCCCTGTCCCCCTCGTGGTCCCTGCCCGCGAGCGTAGCGCACCGGGCGCGCCGCCCGCAGCCCCGCCCCCGGGCGCGCCGGCTTCAGCCGCGGTCGCGGAGGAAGCGCGCCATCGACACGCCGGTTGGCGCCGGTGAGAACTCGGCGGCGACGTCGACGAAGCCGCGCATCACGGCGACCTCGCGCGCGGTGCGGTTGAGTGCATCGCGCAGGTCCGGGTCGCAGCCCGCGCGCAGCAGGTGGCGCGCGAGGCGCAGCAGGCCGTGGAGCGCGGTGAGGTGCAGCGGCCCGAAGCCCCGCGGATCCTGGGCGTCGAGGCGGGTGTCCTCGTCGAGCAGGCGGTCGACCGCGGGCAGCACGACGTCCTCGTCGCAGGCCGTACCCGGCTCCGCGCGCGCGCCCAGCAGCAGCAGCAGCGGAGTGACGCCGCCGGCCGCCTCGGCGTCCGGCTCGGCGCCCGCCAGCAGCAGGGTGTCGAACAGGGCCAGCAGCCGCGGGCGGTCGCGCGCGGTGAAGCCGTAGAGCGCGGCGCAGTGCAGCGGCGTCAGGCCCTGCGCGTCCGCGGCCTGGATGTTCGCGCCCGCGGTCAGCAGGCGCGCGCAGATGTCGGGCAGGCCCAGCGCGGCGGCCAGCATCAGCACGGTCACGTCGCCGGGAAGGCGCTGTTCGAGCGCGGCCCCGGTGGCCAGCAGGCGCTCGACGATCGCGCCGTGGCGCATGCTCACCGCCGCCGACAGCGGCGTGGCGCCGGTATGCGCCGCGCGCTGCGGGTCCGCGCCGCGCTCGAGCAGCAGCTCCAGCGTTTCCGCGTGGCCGCCGCCGGCCGCGCGCAGCAGCGCGGTGCAGCCCTTCGCGTCGGTGGCGTCCACCGGGAACCCGAGCGACAGCAGGCGACGCACGGCACCGGTATCGCCCACCATGGCCGCGGCCGGGAGGTCGCCGGACTCGAGCGCACGCCCGGGCAGCGCCCAGCCGCTCCAGTCGAGCCAGTCGGCCAGGTCGCGGCGGCCGGCCGACAGCGCCACGCCGAGCGGGGTCTGGCCGTCGGCGGCCCGGATCGCGGGCGACGCCCCTCCCTTCACCAGCAGCCTCAGCGCCGGCTCGCGCCCCAGCGCCGCCGCCAGGTGCAGCGCGGTCATGCCGCGGCCGTCGCACTGGTCAAGGTCGACGCCGTCGGCGACCAGGCGCTCGAGCAGCCGCATCCATCCCAGGCGCACCGCGAGCGCGGCCGGCGGGTCGCCCGAGGGGGACGGCCCGGAGACGTCGGCGCCGGCGTCCACCAGGTCCAGCGCGAACTGCTCCAGGCCGCGCGCCGCCCGGTCCTCGCGGGCGCAGGCGTCAAGGAACCTCGCCAGGCCGCCGGCGCCGGCCGGGGAGGCGCCGCCGCGCAGCAGCGCCTGGGCGGCGGGCACCGCGCCCGCGCCGCGCCCGAGCAGGCGCTGCAGCGCCGTTTCGCCGCCCTCCGCGCAGGCATCCGGGTCCGCGCCGTTGGCGAGCAGCCATTCGATGCGCGCAGCCGACGGCAGCGCGTCGCCATCGAGCAGCAGGCCGCCCAGTTCGGCCGGCGTGACGAGCTTCGCCATCGCCTCCAGGCCTTCGAAGCGGTCGTCGGCCAACTGCTCGCGGAGCACGTCCAGCGGCGGCCGGTCGTTGGCGACCTCGCTTTCGCCACCGATCACGCTGGCGGGCAGCGGGTGCGCCGGATCGAGCGCCGCCACCGCGGCCCAGCGGCCGCCCGCGGCGGCATGCTCGACCGGCCGTTTGCCCTCGGCGTCGACCGCGTCCGACGCGACCCCGAGCCCCAGCAGCCGCGCGACGAGGTCCGCGCTGCCGGACGGGCCCATGCAGGCGAGGTGCAGGGCGCTGCGTCCATCGGCGTCGGTGGCGTGGACGTCGGCGCGCGCGGCAAGCAGGTCCACCGCCGCGAGGTGGCCGCCGAAGGCCGCCTCGTGCAGCGGCGTGCGGCCCGCGGCATCGCGCGCATCGGCGTCGGCGCGCGCTTCGAGCAGCGCCGAGATGATCCCGGCGTGCCCCGCGCGCGCGGCTTCGTGGAGCGCGCTGCGCCCGCGGGCGTCGCGCGCGTCCACCCTGGCCTTGTGGCGCAGCAGCAGGGCGACCCCGGCGACATCGTCGTCCTCGCCTCCGGCCGCGGCGAGCAGCGGCGGCGAGCCGCCCTCGGGTTCGGTGCGCGCACCGCGTTCGAGCAGGAAGCGGGCCAGGCGCCAGTTGCCACAGCCGCAGGCGATCCCGAGCGGGGTCAGGCCCTCGGCGTTGCGGGCGTCGAGTTCGGCCGCGGCGTCGCGCAGCAGCGCGGCGACGCCGGGAGCGGAGCTGCGGGCGGCGTGGTGCAGGGGCGTGTTGCCGTCGCGGTCGGCGGCGCGCGGGTCGGCGCCGTTGGCGAGCAGGGGCATGACCGCTTCCGGCCGGCCGTGCCAGCTGTCGCGGGTGGCGGCGAGCAGGGGCGTGAGCCCGGCGTGGGCCTGGTTCAGGTCGACGCCGCGCGCGATCAGCGCGCGCAGCAGGCGCAGGTCCGGGAGCACCGCGGCCAGCACCGCGAGCACCCGGTGGTCGCGCCCGTCCGGATGGGGCAGTGCGTGCGGGTCCGCGCCGTCGTCCAGCAGCGCGAGCGCCGCTTCGACGCGGCCCGCGCGCGCCGCGGCGTACAGGGCCGCGGTGGCGTCGCCTTCGTCGACGGGCTCGGCCGCGGCGGGCCGGGCCGGCGCCGGCATCTCCAGTACTTCGAGCGCCACCCGCTCCAGCGGCGCGCGCAGCACGGCCAACTGCAGCAGCGGCCAGGCGACGGCCGCCAGCGCGGCGAGGATCCAGCGGGTTCCGCCGGTCGCCAGACCGGGCCACGCAAGGGCCAGGCCCAGGGCCAGCACGCCGGCGATCGCCAGCGCCGCCCCGAGCCCGCGCCAGCTCGAGCCATCGAAGTCGTCGAGGCTGCGCCAGTGCGCGGCGAGGCCTGCGCCGCCCTCGCCCACCGTGCGCTGCCACAGCGGCCAGAGCCGCCACAGGGCGATCACCCCGAGGCCGGCGGTGGCGCTGAGCGCGACCGCCGCGCCCGGCGACGCGCCCCCGCTTTCGAGCAGTGCCGACAGCGGCCAGCCGACCAGGAGCGCCGCTGCCGCGAATCCGAGCAGCCACAGCAGGCCCAAGGCAGCCAGGTCGCGCCGCAGCGCCGGGCCGCCCGCCAGGACGCCGCGCCGCTGGACGCGGAGGCCGAGCGAGAGCAGCGGCTGTGCAAGCCAGGCCGCGGCCGCGGACATGAACGCTTCGGGAAGGCCGGCGAGCGCGGCGAGCGCGATCCCGGCGACGATCCAGGGCCAGCCCTTCGCGGGCGCGCGCTCAGGCATCGGTGCCCCAGTCGCCGGTCAGCGGATCGTGCGCGGGACGCGGCGGCAGCTGCAGGTGGAAGCCGCGATCGACCAGGTTGGCGCGCACCGCCCGGGGATCCTCGCGCGCCAGGCGTCGTCCCGGATCCAGCGCAAGCTCCAGCACGAAACGGAGTTCGCCCAGCTCGCGGCGGATCGGGTCGGGAATGCGGCCGAAATCATCGCGGCCGGCGAGATAGACGTAGGTATCGGCCTTTTGGAGGCTCTTGTAGACGAAGGCTTGCATCGGCAGGTCCGGCGGACACGCGCACGCGCGCACCGGGAAGCATAAAGCAAGCGCGACGCGCGGCCCCGGTCCGCGTGGGATCCCGGTTCAGTGATAGCCGGCGTCGGACTGGATCTTGCCCCGGAAGACCGAGTACGACCACGCGGTGTAGCCCAGGATGATCGGCAGCAGGACCAGCAGCCCCGCCAGCGTGAAGCCCTGCGACGACGGCGGCGAGGCCGCGTCCCAGATGCTCAGGCCGGGCGGGATGATGTTCGGCCAGATCCCGATCACCAGTCCCACGAAGCCGAGCACGAAGAAGCACATCGTCAGCAGGAAGGGCGCGGCATCGCGCCCCTCGCGCAGTGCGGCGCGCCACAGCAGAAGGGCGTTTGCCAGCGCCAGCAGCGGCACCGGCGCGAGCCACCAGAAGTTCCCGCCCTCGAACCAGCGCGCCATCACCTGCGAGTCGAGGAAGGGCAGCCAGGCGCTGACCAGCCCCATGAAGGCGACGACCACGAGCACCAGCGGCCGGGTCAGGTAGCGCGCCACCTGCTGCAGCCGGCCCTCGGTCTTCAGGATCAGCCAGCCGGCGCCAAGCAGCGCGTAGCCGAAGACCACGGCCACGCCGGTCAGCATCGAATAGGGGCTGAACCAGTCGAAGGCCCCGCCCAGGTACTTACCTTCCTCCAGTGGCATCCCTTCCACCAGGGCGCCCAGGATCAGTCCCTGCGCGAAGGCCGCCACCATCGAGCCGGCGGCGAACGCAGCGCCCCAGAAACGCCGCGCGCGACGCGCCTTGAAGCGGAACTCGAAGGCCACGCCGCGGAAGATCAGGGCGACCAGCATCACCAGCACCGGCAGGTACAGCGCCGACAGCAGCACCGCGTACGCCTTCGGGAACGCGGCGAGCAGGCCGGTGCCGCAGAGCACGAGCCAGGTCTCGTTCCCGTCCCAGATCGGCGCGGCGGTGTTCATCATGGTGTCGAGCTGGGATCCGTCTTCGGCGAACGGCGCGAGGATGCCCAGGCCGAGCACGAAGCCGTCCAGGAGCACGTACATCAGCACGCCGAAACCGATCACGCCGTACCAGGCCACCGGCAGCCAGCTTGTCGCGTCCATCAGGCACCCTCCATGCCGGCGTCGTCGGGGTCCCCGACCGAGAGCGGCCGCGCCGGGGTCTTGTCGCCGCCCTCGGTATCGGGCGCCTCTTCCTGCGGCTGCGGGCCCTTGCGCACCAGGCCGAGCAGGTACCAGATGCCCGCGCCGAAGATCACCGCATAGGCGACCGCATAGGTGGCGAGCGAGGAGGCCACCGCGGCCGCGGTGATGTTCGGGCTGACCGCGTCACTGGTGCGCATCAGCCCGTAGACGACCCAGGGCTGGCGGCCGATCTCGACCACGTACCACCCCGCGACCAGGGCCACGAACCCGGCGGGACTGAGCAGCCGCCAGCCATCGAGGAGCCAGCGCGAGCCGAACAGGCGGCCGCGCCACAGCGCCCAGGCCGACGCAAGGGCCAGCAGCAGCATCAGCACGCCCAGCCCGACCATGATCCTGAAGCCCCAGAACACGGGCGCGACCGGCGGGCGTTCGTCGGCGGGCACGGCGGTCAGCGGCTGGATCTCGCCGTCCCAGCTGTGGGTCAGGATCAGGCTGCCCAGGCGCGGTACGGCCAGCTCGTGGCGGTTGGACTCGGCCGCCTCGTCGGGCCAGGCGAACAGCACCAGCGGGACGCCGGCCCCGGGCTCGCCGTGCCTCCAGTGGCCCTCCATCGCCGCCAGCTTCACCGGCTGGTGCTTGCCGACGTTGAGGCCGTGCAGGTCGCCGACCACGACCTGCAGCGGCAGCGCGATCGCCGCGAACACCACCGCCAGGCGCAGCATCCTCCGCCCCGCTTCGGGGTGCACGCCGCGCCGCAGGTACCAGGCGGCGACTCCGCCGACCACCATGCAGGTGGTGATGAAGGCCGCCAGCACCATGTGCGCCAGGCGGTAGGGGAAGGACGGGCTGAAAATGATCGCCCACCAGTCGACGGGCTGGAACATGCCGTCCACCAGCTCGTGGCCCTGCGGCGTCTGCATCCAGCTGTTCGCGGCCAGGATCCAGAACGTCGACAGCAGCGTGCCCAGCGCGACCATGCAGGTGGAGAAGAAATGCAGCTTCGGTGACACCCGCTTCCAGCCGAACAGCATCACCCCGAGGAAGCTGGCCTCGAGGAAGAACGCGGTCAGGACCTCGTAGGACAGCAGCGGGCCCAGGATCGCGCCCGCGCGCTCGCTCAGCACGGCCCAGTTGGTGCCGAACTGGAAGCTCATGACGATGCCGCTGACCACGCCCATGCCGAAGCTGATGGCGAAGATCCGCAGCCAGAAGAAATAGAGGTCGCGCCACACGGCGTCGCGCGTGCGCAGCCAGCGCCACTCGAGGAAGGCCAGCCAGTGCGCCAGGCCGATGGTGAAGGCCGGGAACAGGATGTGGAAGGTGATGACGAATCCGAACTGGATCCGCGACAGCAAGAGTGCGTCCACCATGCGCTCCACGGCGGGACCGGGCGCCCCCCGCCATTGTGCGCCCGCCGGTTCAAGGTTTCGTGCAGGCGGCGTGAACCGGCCCATGACCACCGGCCCGGACCCGGCGCGCGCGCGGCTGATACGCTGGCGCGTCTTCGCCCCGGGGAATCTCCGCGCCATGCACCACCGCTCCTTCTCCACCCTGCTTCCATTGGCCCTGCTGCTCGGCGCCGCGGCCGTGCCGGCCGCCCAGGCCCAGCCCGCGCAGCGGCTCGACCTGCACACCGTCATGGCCGACCCCGACTGGATCGGTCCCCCGGTGGAGCGGATGTGGTGGTCCTGGGACGGCGGCACCGCGTACTACGTCGCCAAGCGCGCCGGGAGCAACGTGCGCGACGTCTTCGCCCAGCCCGTCGCGGGCGGGACGGCCGCCCTGGTCGACGGCGCGGACCGCGGGGCCATCGACGGCGCCGACCCGGTCTTCGACGCCACGCGCTCGCGCATGGCCTTCATCCGCAACGGCGACGTCTTCGTGCGCGACCTGCGCAGCGGCGCGCTGTCGCAGCTCACCCGCAGCGAGGACGGCCGGTCCCAGCTGCAGTGGGGGCGCGACGGCTCGCTGTCCTGGCGCAGCGGCAACGACTGGTACCGCTGGACCGCGGCGGGTGGCGTCGGGCAGGCCGCGAGCCTGAAGGCCGAGGACGCTCCCGGGACGCCGCCCAAGGCCGACGATCTGCGCGAGCGCCAGCTGCGCTACGTCGAGACCCTGCGCACCGAACGGGAACGCCGGGAGGAGATGCAGGCCCAGGCCGAAGCCTGGCGCGCCGCCGACCCGACCCGGGCGCCGGCGCCGGCCTACCTCGGCAAGGACGTCGAGATCCAGGGCAGCGCCCTGTCGCCGGACGGACGCTGGCTGTTCGTCGCCACCCAGGCGAAGGGCGCCGACGCCGGCCAGGGCGGAAGGATGCCGAAGTACGTCACCGAATCCGGCTACGAGGAGTTCGAGGACGTGCGCACCCGCGTCGGCCGCAACGATCCTGCCCCGCAAGCGTTCTGGCTGGTGTCCGTCGCCGACGGCAAGGTCCGCGCGCTGGCGACCGACCCGCTGCCCGGCATCGCCAACGATCCTCTAGCCGGGCTGCGGAAGGCCGCCGGCACGGAGCCGCTCGAGGGCAATCGCGCGGTCCGCATCGAAGGCTGGGGGGGCGACGTGTCGACCGGCGCGCGCTGGAATCCGGCCGGCACCGGGCTCGCGCTGATGCTGCACTCGGTCGACAACAAGGACCGCTGGCTGGCCACCGTCGACCTTGCCGCGGCGACCCTGCGGCCGGTCCACCGGCTGACCGACGAGGCCTGGATCAACTGGGGCTTCAACGAGTTCGGCTGGATGCCCGACGGCCGCAGCCTGTGGTTCCTGTCCGAGGAATCCGGCTGGTCGCACCTCTACGTCAGCGACGGCCGGCGCGCGCGCGCCCTGACCTCCGGCCGCTGGGAAGCCTCGCAGCCGGTGCCCGCGGCCGACGGCGGCGGCTTCCTGTTCCTCTGCAACCGCGCGCGACCGGGCGACTACGAGGTCTGCCGCGTCGGCGCCGAGGGCGGCGATGTGCGCGAACTGACCGCGCTGGACGGGGTCGAGGACTTCGTCGAGTCGCCCGACGGCCGCCAGCTGCTCGTGCGGCATTCGTCGAGCTACGTGCCGCCGCAGCTGTCGGTGCTCGACGCCGCCGGGGGCGAAGCGCGGCGGCTGACCGACACGCGCAGCGCGGAGTTCCGGGCCCATGACTGGCTGCAGCCCGAGACCGTGCAGGTGCCTTCGAAGCACGGCGCGGGGACCATCTGGGGCAAGTACTACGGCCCGGCCGCGATGGAGCCGGGCCGGCGCTACCCGATCGTGCTGTTCGTGCACGGCGCCGGCTACCTGCAGAACGTCAGCGACCGCTACCCGAACTATTTCCGCGAGCAGATGTTCCACAACCTGCTGGTGCAGCGCGGCTACATCGTGCTCGACCTCGACTTCCGCGCATCGGAAGGCTACGGACGCGACTGGCGCACCGCCATCTACCGGCGGATGGGCCACCCCGAGCTCGAGGACTACCTCGACGGCATCGACTGGCTGGTCGCCGAGCGCCAGGGCGACCGCGACCGCGTCGGCATCTACGGCGGCAGCTACGGCGGCTTCCTGACCTTCATGGCCCTGTTCCGCGAGCCGGGCACGTTCAAGGCCGGCGCCGCGCTGCGGCCGGTGACCGACTGGTCGCAGTACAACCACGGCTACACCGCCAATATCCTCAACACGCCCGAACTCGACCCCGAGGCCTATGCGACGTCCTCGCCGATGGAGTACGCCGAAGGCCTGCAGGACCATCTGCTGATCGCCCACGGCATGATCGACGACAACGTGTTCTACCGGGACTCGGTGATGCTCGCGCAGCGCCTGAGCGTGCTGCGCAAGGACAAGTGGGAGCTGGCGAGCTATCCGATGGAGCGGCACGGCTTCGTGCACGCGGATTCCTGGTACGACGAGTACCGGCGGATCCTCGAGCTGTTCGAGCGGGCGCTGAAGGACTGAGGACGGGACGCGGGAACTGCGCCAGCGCGCGGCTTCCCGCGCTGGCCGCGCGGCCAGCCGGCTCCTGGAGCGCCTCCGGAAATGACCCCCGGCACGGTGCCGAGAACCCACCCGGCGGGCGGGCCGCGCGCGGTCCTACAATGGACCGCATGAAGGATTTCGACACCGTCCGCGACTACCTCACCGGCCTCCAGGACCGGATCTGCCGGGCCATGGAGGCCGCCGACGGCGCCGCCCGATTCGACGAGGACGCCTGGACGCGCCCCGACCACGGCGCGTCCGGCGGCCTGTCGGGCGGCGGCCGCACGCGGGTGATGCGCGGCGGCGCCGTGTTCGAGCAGGCCGGCATCGGTTTTTCCGACGTCTCCGGAACGCGGCTGCCGCCGTCGGCGACCGCCAGCCGGCCGGAGCTCGCCGGCGCCTCCTGGCGTGCGGTCGGGGTTTCGCTGGTGTTCCACCCCCTCAATCCCTACCTGCCCACGACGCACGCCAACGTCCGCCACTTCCGTGCGCAGCGCGACGGCGAGACCGTCGCCTGGTGGTTCGGCGGCGGCTTCGACCTGACGCCCTTCTACCCGTTCGACGAGGACGTGCTGCACTGGCACCGGACGGCGCGCGCCCTGTGCCGGCCGTTCGGCGGGAACGAGCGCTACCAGGCGCACAAGGCCTGGTGCGACGAGTACTTCTTCCTGAAGCACCGCAACGAGACGCGCGGCGTCGGCGGCCTCTTCTTCGACGACCTGCACGGCGACTTCGACGGCGACTTCGGCTACATGCGCGCGGTCGGCGACGGTTTCCTGGACGCATGGCTGCCGATCGTGGAGCGTCGCCGGGACATGCCCTGGGGCGACCGCGAGCGCGAGTTCCAGCTCTATCGCCGCGGCCGCTACGTCGAGTTCAACCTGGTCTTCGACCGCGGAACCCATTTCGGCCTGCAGTCGGGCGGGCGGACCGAGTCGATCCTGATGAGCCTGCCGCCGCTGGCGCGCTGGGAATACGGCTACCAGCCCGCGGCCGGCAGCCCCGAGGCGCGGCTCGCCGACTACCTGCGCCCGCGGGACTGGCTGGCGGAGCTCGGCTGACCGAGGGCGCCGGCGCGCCCGGCGTCAGCGGCCCGCGCCGGAGCGCGGCACGACGGTGATGGTGCCGTCGACCTCGAGCGTCACCAGGGCGGCCTCGGACACGTCGCGCAGGCCGTTGTCGCGCAGGGCCTCGTCGACGTCGTTGGCATTCAGGCTCTGCTGGAGCAGCACGCGCTCGAACAGCTGCCCGTCGCGGGCCAGCATCACCGGGCTGCCCTCGACGAGGGCATCGACGCGCGAGCTGCGCGCGGATACGAAGCCCACCAGCCAGTTGCAGGCGATCAGGGTGGCGGCCAGGATCAGGCCGCCCAGCAGCGAGTAGTCCTCGCCGATCAGTGAGTTCTGCACCGCGGTGCCGAGCAGGACGACCACCAGCAGGTCGAACGGCGTGAACTGCCCCACCGTGCGCTTGCCCGACATCCGCAGCATCAGCAGGAGCACGAAATACACGATCACCGCGCGGATCACGAATTCCCACCAGGGCATCGCGAGTTCGAACATCCCGGGCATGGCGGCCTCCTTGGCTCAGACATTAAAAAGCCCCGCAGGCAGGGGGGGCCGGCGGGGCTGGAGAACGGGGCTCGGGGAGAAGCCTTCGTTCCGGTCGATCAACTCCAGGGGAGGGGAGTGATCTGCGACAGAC